>JACROQ010000038.1 GCA_016214375.1 Nitrospirota bacterium
CCTGGGAAAGGGAAGAAAGTATCCCATCCCATTTGGCCCTTTTTTAGCCATCGGCGGGATCATCAGTCTGTTTTTCCATGACGAGATCGTGGCATGGTACCTTGGAATGAATCTATGGTATTAATAGCCTTCATTACAGGATTTATTGCCGCAGGCATTGCCCTCTACTTCATCCTTCGCGCATTATTCATCACCCGCAAGAGGCTCACAGAAAGAACGCCGGCCAAAGACCCCTCTGTTAAAAAAGAAAAGGTGGAATTTGTGATCGACACCTTCAGCACCCTGATCAACAAATTGAAGGAGAAGGAAGAAGCATTGGAGAGGCTTCGTAAACAGGCGGAGACCCGCGCCTCGGTTGCAGAAAGTTATAATGAGGACATTTTAAGATGTGTCGGGAGCGGTGTGATCTCCTTCAATATGGATAGGGTCATTACGACCTTTAACGATGCGGCAGAAAGGATCCTGAAGAGGAATAGAGATGAGGTCCTTGGTTTATCGTGTGCAGATGCCTTTGGGCCGGATAATACCCTCTGCCGTCTCCTGTATGACTTCCTGATATCCGGCAAACCCATATCCCGGCAGGAGGTAGAACTCCAGAAGAAAACGGGATTAAACATATGGGTGGGTCTTTCGATATCACCCCTTAAAGATAAAGAAGGGAAACAGATAGGGATTATCCTCGTCTTTACCGACCTTACCGAGATAAAGATGCTTCGGGAACAGTCTGAGCTTAAAAAACGCCTTGCCATGCTGGGAGAGATGTCCGGCGGGATTGCCCATGAATTCAGGAATTCCATGGGGACTATCATGGGATATGTGAAGATCCTCTCTAAGAGGCTTCCAGAAGATGAGCAGGCGCAGGAGGTGATGTCTACGGTCATCTCAGAGATAAATTCTATGGACCTGATCATTAAAGAATTGCTAAACTATGGAAAGCCTGTTACGTTATCCTTGGCTCCCGTTGATCTGAATGGCCTGATAAAAAAGGCCCTCGATACGACCTTAGGGAGATTTCCTGATATCGAGATAGACGTTGATCTGAGAAGCCGTATTCCTGCCGACCTGCCACAGTTTTATTTAGATGAAGTCTTGATGCGCCAGGCGCTGCAGAATATAATACAAAATGCCGTTGAGTCGATGCCGGCCGGAGGAAATTTGGAGATAGAAGTAAAGAGGGGTAAGGGGGGATTTGAGGAAAGTAAAAAAGGGGTTGAGATCCTTATTTCTGACACGGGCGGCGGTATGCCGCCGGAGGTGTTGGAAAAGATATTCCTCCCCTTTTATACCACAAAGCCCCGCGGCACCCTCACCGGAGAAGGGTACAGGATATTCCTCGCCAAGGATAAACAGGAAGGTATCGAGAAGATCCAGAGAGAGAATATAGACCTGGTCCTGAGTGATCTGCGGCTCCCCTCAGGGACAGGGATTGATATATTGCAGGCCACACGGGAACAAAGCCCTTTTATCCCGGTCATCATCATGACGGCCTATGGAAAGATTGAGGATGCCGTACGGGCGGTTAAAGAAGGGGCCTATGATTTCATTACAAAGCCATTTGATCCGGAGCTTCTGCTGTTACTCATAGGCAGGGCCCTTGAAAAACAGCGCCTCCTTACAGAGAACCTTCTCCTCAGAGAATCAAAGGATACGGGGACCCCGGTCCTCATAGGGAATAGCCAAAAGTTCCTGGAGGCCCTGAACCTGGCGCACAGGGTAGCCCCCAGTAAGGCAACGGTCCTGTTGTTGGGCGAGAGTGGAACAGGGAAAGAGGTGTTTGCAAAGGCCATCCATCACTTAAGCCTGCATAAGGACGGGCCCTTCGTCGCCATAAACTGTGCCGCAATCCCGAAGGAACTCCTGGAGAGTGAACTCTTTGGTCACGAGAAGGGCTCTTTTACCGGGGCCACGGAAAAGAGGATCGGCAAGTTTGAACTGGCAAACAGGGGGACCATCTTTCTGGATGAAATAGGAGAGATGGATCTCGGCTTGCAGGCAAAGCTCCTTCGCGTGCTCCAGGGGGAGGAGATAGAACGCGTCGGCGGGAGCAAGAAGATCCGGATCGACACCCGGATTATTGCGGCAAGCAACAGAGAACTCAAGGCCGCTGTC
>JACROQ010000014.1 GCA_016214375.1 Nitrospirota bacterium
ATCCCTCCCAAAGTATGGGACACTGGATCCGACACCGCTCTTAGCCATCTTTTTTCCCCTCTTCTTTGGCCTTATCCTGGGTGATATTGGATACGGGGCCATACTGCTTTTAGCCTCCCTCTGGCTAAAATGGCGTTGGGAAGACCATGAGTTGTTACATAACATCGGAAGTATATTTATGACCAGTTCGCTCGCTGCCATGATCTTTGGGGTTATATTCGGAGAGTTTTTTGGGACACTGGGTGAGTCCATAGGGATATACCCTTATATCAATCGGTCCCAAACATTGATCCCCCTTCTCATCCTCTCTGTCGTTATAGGCGGCCTCCATATATCGCTTGGCCTCTTGATCGGGGTGATCATCGCCATGAAGAGGAGAGAGGGAAGAGAGGCGGTCACCAAACTTTTTAAATTGCTCTTTGTCTTCTCCCTATTCACGGCAGCAGCCTCCTTTTATGGAATCCTCCCTGCGGAATGGGGGTACGTCTTCGTACTGTCAGGCTCCGGAATCATACTGGCGCTCATTTTCCTTGAGAATTGGATCGCCCCTTTTGACGTACTGAAGTTGATCGTCAACGTCCTCTCCTATGCAAGGATCATGGGATTTGGCGCGGCCTCCCTATTCCTCGCCTCTATTGCAAACAGGCTGGCAACGATGCCGGAGAGCGTCATCCTCGGTATCCTCCTGGGGATATTTTTTCACCTGATCAATATGATTATTGGCGTTTATGCGCCGGCGATTCAGACACTGAGACTCCATTATGTGGAATTTTTTGACAAGTTCTTTTACCCTGGAGGTATAGAATACAAACCCTTTGGTAAGGGGGAAAGGTGGTGATATCATGGAACTTGGCCTTATGGCAATTGGTGCGGGATTGGCAATAGGACTGGGAGCGATAGCGACAGCCATAGCCCAGGCAAAGATAGGGGCTGCAGGTATCGGGGCGCTGATCGAAAAACCTGAACTTCTCGGGAGGATATTGATACTCCTTGTGATACCTGAGACACTGGTTATCCTCGGCTTTGTCATAGCCGTAATCATACTCTCTGTGCCACGGTGATAATATGGCCTATGATGTCCTTATAGAGTACATTATAGAAGAGGGGGAGACCCGGGGTGAGCAGATTCTGGCAGAGGCGAGGGAAAAGGCCGATGTCCTGTTGTCTGACTTTGAAAAGAGGATCGAAGACCTGCGTTGGAAGGCGGCCAGTGGGCTTGAGAAGGAACTCACCGGATACAGGATGCAGGTATTAAACAGGGCGCGTCTGAAAGGTAAGGCTATCATAGCCATCGCTAAGGGTGAGATCGTGGACGAGGTCTATCGGGGGGTGTCTGACGCCCTTCAGAGCATGATAGAAGGTCCTTCCTATCCGGCCATCCTTGACCGTCTTCTCGCAGAAGGGCTTGATGAGATGAGGGGTCAGGTGACAGTTGAAAGGATAAAGGGGGGTGTGGAGATCCTATCAGAGGATAAGAGGGTCGCCATCATAAATACATTAGGGAGTCGGTGGGAAAAGGTTAGAGAGGAACTGATGCCGGAGATCAGAAAGATCCTGCTTGACAACGACAATGTCTGATTATGCCTATATCCATACAAGGATCCGCTTCATGGAAGGGGATCTGCTCACCGCGGATCAATTGAGAAGGCTGCTCTCTTTTCGCGAACTTTCCGCTGCCGTAACGTATCTTAAAAAGACCCCCTATCGTCTCTACTTTACGGAAGGGATAGAGAGCGCCCTGATCGATAGGATAGACACGGCCCTCAGGACAGCCATATCCTCCACGATACAGAAGATCTACAAGATCTTTAAAGGGGAAGATATCCTTCTGTTAGAGATATTGCTTGGCCGGTGGGATGTCTTTAATATAAAGACCCTGATCCGGGGGAAATTGCATAACGTCGTCCCCCAGGAGGTGTTATCTTCCACAATCCCTGCCGGCAGGCTGGATGAGGGGACTCTCAAGGAGGTCTATAAGCAGCCTTCTGTCCAGACAATGGTAGACATGTTATTTACAATCGGCTTTACCTATGCCGCCCCCCTGAGGCGGCTGGAATATTTACAGGAAGGGGATCTGTTCAAGGGAGAGATAGGATTAGAAAGGGCCTTTTTCAGGCACCTGTTACGCAGGCTAAAGGCTTATGATAAGAGAGGGATAAACCGTGCCATGGTGGAAGACACCGTAGAGAGGTTGATCGACAGATATAATCTTATGGCAGCCGTTAAGGTGGCTGGAAGCGGTATACAGGGCATACAGATCAATGAGGCTGAAGCCTGGTTTATCGATGGAGGCAAGGTCATCCGACCCGAACTCTACAAGAAAATCCTGCGAGGCAGCGACCTCAGTCAATCCATATCCATGATAGATCATGCGACATGGAAGAGCCACTGGGATCAATTCTATGCCCGCACCCGGATCACAGACCCTCTCCTGCGCATTGAAAGATGGTTGGATTATGAGATGTTGACCTATGCGATCAGGCTGCCCCGGAAAGACCCGTTTAACATTGGTCTTGTTATAAGCTACCTCTGGAGGAAGATAAACGAGGTTATGAATCTGCGGATACTATTGCGCGGCATCCATTATAACCTCCCTCAGGGTGAAATCGAGGGACTTTTGATGTTGCCGGGACCCTGAAAAGATAATGGCCAGGATCGCTGTAATCACGGACCCTGATACCGGAATCGGGTTTAAACTGACCGGTATCGATGTTTACAGTGCCCCCTCATATCAAGAGGCCGCAGGGTACATAGAGAGATTCCTTAAGAATAAGGAATACGAGATTGTGGCCTATAGCGAAGATTATTCCGGGGAGATGCCTGAATCTCTGCGGAGGAAGTTAGAGGAAAGCATCCTCCCTGTCTTTATGGCAATGCCGTCTATCCAATCATGGAGAGAGGGGGAAAGGGGGGAGGAATATATCACCAGGGTTCTGCAACGGGCAGTGGGTTCCTATATAAAAATAAAGAGATAAATGCCAGGGGTCATCACAAAGATATCAGGTCCTACAGTAGTGGCCAGAGATATGCGCCGGTCTAAGATGTACAATCTTGTCTTCGCAGGGGAGATGAGACTTATCGGCGAGGTGATCCGTATCGAGGATGACCGGGCCACGATACAGGTCTATGAGGAGACTGACGGGCTTACATTGGGTGGTGAGATTATTGATACCGGAGGACCACTCTGTGCAGAGCTTGGTCCCGGCCTTCTCTCCTCGATATTCGACGGTATCCAGAGGCCCCTTGCCGGGATCGCAAAAGAGGCCGGAGGCATTATCCCAACGGGTGTGACTATGCCGGCGCTGGATCGCCAGAAGAGATGGCGCTTTACCCCGTTAGTGGAACCCGGGAGGGAGATCGGGGCAGGGGATGTCATTGGAACAATCCAGGAGACTGCCAGTATTACACACCGGGTCATGATCCCCACCGGAGTGAGGGGGGTTATAAAAGAGATCAGGACGGGAGATATGTGTCTTGAAGACCCGGTTGCCACGCTTCAGGACGGCACAGATATCAGGCCGGTTCAAAGATGGCCGGTGCGCAGGCCAAGGCCTTTTACCAGAAAGATCACCTCGGAGGCCCCTTTCATCACCGGCCAGCGCATCATCGATACCCTGTTTCCTATTGCCAGCGGGGGGAGTGTGATCATCCCGGGTGGATTTGGGACCGGGAAGACGGTGCTGGAGCAGACCCTCGCAAAGTTTGCCAGGGCAGACATTATCATCTACATTGGATGCGGAGAGAGGGGGAATGAAATCGCAGAGGTATTAACCCGCTTTCCAGGGCTTGAGGATCCGTATACAGGTCATCCCCTGATGGACAGAAGTACTCTCATTGTCAATACCTCCAATATGCCTGTAGCCGCGCGAGAGGCATCCATCTATACAGGGATAACCATTGGGGAGTACTACAGGGATATGGGATACAATGTCGCTGTCCTGGCTGACAGCGTCTCGAGATGGGCAGAGGCGATGAGAGAGATATCCGGAAGGCTGGAGGAGCTGCCGGGTGAAGAGGGGTTCCCCATGTACTTAGCCTCGAGGCTTGCAGCCTTTTATGAGCGTGCCGGAATGGTAGAATGCACAGGTCAGGGAGGTCGAAAGGGGTCTGTGACTGTATGCACGGCCGTATCACCACCCGGTGGGGATTTTTCTGAACCCGTCACCCAGAGCGCCCTGCGGGTGACCGGCGCGATGTGGGCGCTGGATACCCATCTTGCAAGGAGGAGGCATTTCCCGGCGATCCATTGGGGAAAGAGTTTTAGTCTCTATCGCCTGGATGAGTGGTTTTGTAAAAATATCGCGACCGACTGGCCGCAACTGAAAGGATGGCTCATGGCCCTGCTGCAAAAAGATGAAGAGCTTCAGGATGTGGTTCAACTGGTAGGACCGGATGCCCTTCAGGATCAGGACCGGGTGGTGGTAGAAATGGGTTTTTTAATCCGGGAGAACTACCTCCAGCAGTCTCCCTACTCACCTGAGGATGCATTTTGTCCCCTGAAAAAGCAGTACTGGATGTTAAAGATATTCTTTAAGGCCTATGAGTCGGCGTTAAAGGAACTGGGGGAGGGGCACAGTATCGACGAGATATTTACGACAGGACGAAAGGTGATTTTGGCAGATCTCAAAAACATCCCTGGAGAGAAATTCCCGGAAGCAGCAGAGGAGATCATCAAGGGCTTATGATGAACTCGTAAAAAGTTGCCAGAAGCGCCATTTTGTCATTCTGAGCGAAGCGAAGAATCTGATAGAACAATGGGTTATCAGACCCTTCGCTTCGCTCAGGGTGACATCTGGCAACTTTTTACGAGTTCATCACTTATAGAGGACTATGGAACTACTGACCCGGCGATACAGGACCACACAGAAGGTCATCGGCCCTCTCCTTTTCGTTGAGCGGGCGACCCGCATCTCCATCGGCGGGATGGTCAGGATTATATTGTCTGAAGGAGATGAGAGATTGGGTCAGGTGATCGAGGTATCTGAAGAGCATGCGGTGATACAGATGCTGGAGGAGACCACAGGGGTCAGCATCCAGGATACGGATATCTATTTTACAGGGAGCGCAGCCAAGGTGGCTCTGTCCCTGGATATGCTTGGAAGGAGATTTAACGGGATAGGAAGACCGGTGGATGGCCTTCCTCCGGTCCTGCCGGAAACGCGTTCAGGAATAACAGGATCTTCGATCAACCCTGTGGAACGGGGAGAGCCCGCTGACTTTATCCAGACTGGGTTATCTGCCATTGACGGGTTGAACACCCTGGTGCGGGGACAGAAACTCCCCATCTTCTCTGCCTCCGGCCTTCCGGCAAAGGAGATCGCAGGCCAGATACTCCGGCAGGCCAGGGTAGTGGGGGAAGGGGAGAGGTTTGCTGTGGTATTTGCCGCCATAGGGATTACCCACCGCGAGGCCTCTTTTTTCATTGAAGAGTTTGAAC
>JACROQ010000050.1 GCA_016214375.1 Nitrospirota bacterium
AGGGCAAACTGTCCATGAGGACAGGGCGCAAAGCCACGGGGCTTATCCAATGTTTTTTTCCTTAAATTCCCCCCTTTGAAAAAGGGGGGGCCGGGGGGATTTAAACGTAAGGAGAACCAAGCAAGCCGGGCTGCCGAGGTAGCAATCATTTTATTGTTATTTCAGCAGTCCGGCTTTTTGTTTATGGAATAATTTATTTTAACCTGGTAAAGATTTTTTTCGAATCTGTAGGTTATCTGTAGGTTTTACGGAGGGTTCATCATGTACAAGGAAAAACATGCTCGAAAGCTATCTCTTTTTGTTTCATTCTTTTTGCCCATAATTATTGCCGCCCTTTTAACTGCCTGCGGTGCTGGAGGTAGTGGAGGGGGAGATACAGGGTCAGGCACAACGCTTGCCGCTCCAAAAGATGTGACAGCTACGCCGAGTGATGGTCAGGCCATCGTAAATTGGACCGCTGTTTCTGGAGCCACATACAACGTCTATATGGCATCTCAGAGCGGGGTTACAAAGGGCAACTACGGCTCTCTTACCGGAGGGATGAAACACACCAATGTTACTACTCCTTTTGTTCATACGGGTCTTGCCAATGGGACGACTTACTATTTTGTGGTAACAGCAGTCAATAACAACGGAGAAAGTGCGGAGTCTAACGAGGTTACAGCCACGCCTATTGCAGGAACAACCTCAATACATCCCGGGAGCATGGCCACGGCGCGTTATGGTCATACCGCAACATTACTCCCTGATGGGAAAGTTCTGATCACCGGTGGCGATAATGGAGATTATACTTCCCTTTCCAGCGTTGAGTTATATGATCCTTCAACCGGAGCCTTTACAAATATCGGCAATATGACTACCGCACGGGATGAACATACTGCGACTCTGCTTTCCACTGGGAAGGTTCTGATCGCAGGGGGGAATGATGATGCCAGTATGGAGATATACGATCCTGCAACTGGTACATTTACAACTATTGGCAAAATGCCTACAGTGCGTTATGAGCATACCGCTACGCTGCTTCCCAATGGCAAGGTACTGATCGCCGGCGGTTATGATGATAATTTCATTGTTTCTACCAGTGCGGAGCTGTACGATCCTGCAACCGACATATTTACACCTACCAGCAGGATGGCCCCGGCACGCCATGGCCACACTGCAACACTGCTCTCCAACGGCAAGGTACTGATCACCGGAGGAGCGGATACGAATGATAATGTCCTTTCCAGTGCAGAGATATATGATCCTGCTGCCGGCACCTTTACGGATATTGGTAAGATGACCACAGCACGCGAAGGCCATACAGCGGCGCGACTTTCCAACGGGAATGTCCTGATCGCCGGCGGCTGGGATGGGAGTAAGAATAATGTCCTTACCAGCGCCGAGCTGTACGACCCCGCAACGGGAACATTTACATCCATTGGCAACATGACCACGGCACGCTACGACCATACAGCTACGCTGCTCTCCGATGGCAATGAGGTACTGATCCTCGGGGGTTATAATGACAAGAGCGATGCCTTCTCCAGCGCAGAGCAGTACAATCCTGTGGCAGGTACCTTTTCAGCCATTAATAGCATGGTCTCCGTGAGTATTAGTCCTGAGTCAGCATCGCTATTGCCAGGAGAAGGCAAGACTTTTTCGGCCACGGTTACCGGCAGCACCAACACAAAAGTGAGCTGGAGCATCCTGGAAGGGCTCTCCGGTGGGACGATTACCAGTGGAGGGGTTTACACTGCCACCTCGACACCCGGCACCTACCATATTGTTGCCACCAGTCAGGCCGATCCCAACAAGAATGCCACCGCTACCATAAAGGCATCAGTTTCTGTGAGTATTAGTCCTGTGTCAGCATCGCTATTGATAGGAGAAAGCAAGACATTTTCGGCCACGGTCACCGGCAGTACGAACACGAAAGTAACCTGGAGCGTACAGGAAGGGGCCTCCGGTGGGACGATCACCAGTGGAGGGGTTTACACTGCCCCCTTGACGCTCGGCACCTACCATGTTGTTGCCACCAGTCAGGTTGACCCCAACGCGAGTGCTATGGCTACTGTAGTTGTAATGTCCGAGGGACGCGTCAACCATACCGCGACGCTGCTCCTCAATGGGAAGGTTCTGATCGCCGGAGGTCAGGGCAATCCCCCTTATTATGTTCTTTCCAGCGCTGAGCTATACGATCCTGCAACCGGTACCTTTTCGGCCACCGGCAGCATGACAACGGCACGTTCTGCCCCCACCGCAACTCTTCTTTCTAACGGGAAGGTTCTGATCGTCGGAGGGGGAGTTGGTGCTGAGCTGTATGATCCTGTCACCGGGATCTTTTCGGTCACCGGTAGCATGGCCACAGTATATTATAGCGACACTGACACTGCGCCGTTGCTCCCTAATGGAAAAGTCCTGTTTGCTGGAAGGCCCAGCTCTGAGCTGTACGATCCTGCGACCGGGTCCTTTTCATCCACCGGCAGCATGACCACGGCACGCATGAGTTATGCCACAACACTGCTTTCTAACGGGAAGGTTCTGATCGCTGGAGGGTTTGACAGCGATCTTCTTCTTTCTAGCGCTGAGCTGTACGATCCTGCGACTGGGACCTTTTCATCCACCGGCAGTATGACCACGGCACGCGTATGCTCTAGGGGCTATGGCGGCACTGCGACGTTGCTCCCCAACGGGAAGGTTCTGATCGCCGGAGGGGAATGGAAAAATTATAGTCCCCTTCCCAGCGCTGAGCTGTACGATCCGGCAAGCGGGACCTTTTCGGTCACCGGTAGCATGACCACGGCACGCTTTGAACACACCGCGACGCTGCTCTCCAACGGGAAGGTTCTGATCGCCGGAGGTGGAAGGGACGGCACAGGTGGTACCACTGCTCTTTCCAGCGCTGAGCTGTATGATCCTGCAACCGGTACCTTTTCGACCACCGGCAGCATGACAACGGCACGTTCTGGCCCCACCGCAACACTGCTTTCTAACGGGAAGGTTCTGATCGTCGGAGGATATACGTATGACAATAATTATGGTATCATTATTTTTCCCACCGCAGAACTGTATGATCCTGCTACGGGAACTTTTACGGTTATTGACAGTACGCTATAGTCACGCAGCGACACTGCTTTTCAATGTAAGAGAAAAAGGGGTCAGATTTATTTCTGTACTTTCATGCTATCCGAAGGGTAAACCCCTATTTCCTTCTTTTGTCATGGACCTATACAAAGATAACCTTAAAATCAAAGACGTCCTGTATTGCCAGGAAGTCTTTCTTGTTTTTTGTATAAAGCGTCGCCCCCATGCTTCTCACTGAGGCCGCAATCAGGCAGTCATTTGTTATTGAGGCGGATTTCTTAATGGTATACCCCTTTGAAACTTGGAGTTTGGAAATGATCTCGCCTGCCTTTTCATAATCTGTAATCGAGGGAACGATAACCCTGTCAACTTGTCTGAAGAAATGAAAAAGTTCATTGATGGCCCTTAAAGCCTCCTTTGTGTGTGCGCCAGCCCTAAGCTCCATCATTACTACTGAAGAGAGATAAACTATACCACTTGATAGGAAAATTTCGCTGTATAAATCTGGATCGGAAAATCGGTCTATGATGATATTGGTATCTATAACCTTTTTAATCATAGACCCTTTTTATCTTTGTCCCTTTGTATTTCTCAAAGATGCCTTCAATCTCAATTTTCCCTGCTGCCATGTCCAATGCCTTTTTTAAGGCTTCCACGTTATCCTTAACTCCGAAAGTTTTTCTGACCTTGTCGATATCGCTCTTCTTCACTTCAACGTGGTCAATTCTTACAACATTTACCTTTGACATTTTCTATCACCTCCCCAATCGTCTCTCCTATAAAAAATATCACATTTCCAGTATTTATGCCAGATAGAAATTGTATCGCAGGTGGATAGGGAAATAAGGCTATGCCCTTATTTGACTTAGGCAATTTTAACCTCAAGACGTCTCCCTAATGCTGAAGCAACTCTTTCTAAAGTTGATAGTTTGATGTCTTCTGCATGATTTTCTATCCGTGAGATTGCGGTCTTCTTGGTTTTAAGCCTGCGGGCATGCTCTTCCTGCGTCAGTCCTGCCGATTCACGTGCCTGACGGAGCATTACTCCAACCTTAAACTGTTCGTATCCTTCAGCATATCCTACGGCAAATCTCTTCTCCCTCTTTTCCCGTTCGACGATATATTTTTCCAAGTCACTCACGGCTCTGTCCTTCCTCAATCCACTCCTCTCTCGTTATTCCTGCCTGCTTCAGTATCCTTGTTAATAAATCTACACCTACATTCTTTTTGTGAGGATTCGGGACCGTTAATCTTAAATCACCTTTCAACATATATAAATGTTTGCCACCGCTGTGAGGGCCATCAAAACCAAACTTTCTGAGTTTTTTTATTAAGTCGTTATGTGAGACAGGGGTTAGCTTTGACATCTAAGCAACGGCTTCCTCTATTTCCTTTATTTCGGTATCTCCAAGCCTCGGAATTGGTAACCCCTTTTTAATACTCAACAATATCCATCCTTCTACGACCTCTTTCAGATTACTTCTACACTCTTCAAGGGTCTTGCCTGTTGCCCAGACACCCTTAAGCTCTTCTATTTCTCCATAATAGGGTTCTTCCTCTTTTATGATTTCGTATTGCGCTCTTTTTAAGGCTTCTTCAATATATTCTGTAAGCATAATGCTGAATCCTCCTTTTTTTTCATAACTCCTTTTCAGGGCTTTAATTTAACAAAAGCTCATCCCTGTGTCAAACGGATTCACCTTGGCGCCTCGGTGGAGGGGGGCTGATGTCCCTTCGCGACTTGCCGGAGCAGTTGGGCACCCAATTACTCCCCGTTCTCCTCCAGGATCGGGTAGGCAATGTTGGTGATGTGGGAATTGATCCGCTTCAGGTTGCTCAGGACGTCCAGGTGAATGGCGCTCGTATCCACCGACTCCTGCAGACCCTCATGCAGTCTGTTGATATGCGCCTGCCTGAAATCCCTCTCCACCTCGCCCAGGCGGGCCTTATGTCTCAATATCTTCTTTGCCAGGTCCTTATTCCGGCTGACAAAGACCGAAACGCTGATGTCAAAATTCTCCAGCACCTTCTGATGGAACTCCACGATCTCCCTCAGGCCCTCTTCTGAGAAAGAGACCCCTGTAGTGATCTTCTTCTTGGCCAGCTCCATCAGATTCTTATCAATAATATCCCCGATATTCTCCATATTGCTCGTAAAGGCAATCAATTCAAACTCCTTCTTTGACTCCGAAGGGGTCAGGGTGGACTGTGCGATGCGGGTCAGATAGAGTTTGATCTCCCGGTCCAGCAGATCCAACTCATCGTCCCTCTGCTCAATCCGGTACAGAAGGTCCCTGTCATTGGCCTTGAATACCTGAATACTCTCCTTGAGCATCCACTGCACAATATCAGACATCCTCAGGGCCTCACGCGTGGCCTGTCCCAGGGCAAGAGAGGGGGTATTCAAGACGTGGGGATCCAGGTACTTCGGCCCGAATCTCTCCTCACCTTCCCGTTCCGGGATGATCCTTCTGACCAGATTGGCAAAGGGGTTGGCGAAGGGCAGGAATATCACCGCAATGGCCACATTAAACAGGGTGTGGGCATTTGCGATCTGCCGGGGGATGTCCGAGGCGGTATATTCGATCAGGTCCTTAAAGGGCCCTATCAGGGGATAGAACAGAGAGACGCCGATGATCTTGAACAGGATATGGGCGGCCGCCACCTGCCTGGCCTCCAGATTGGCGCCGATACTGGTGAGGATGGCCGCAGCGCATGTCCCGATATTGGCCCCGAGGATGATTGGGATCGCCACGTCCAGGGTCATCAGGTTCTGGAGAGAGAGGGCCAGGACCATCCCGATGACAGCGGCGCTGCTCTGCACAAGGGCTGTCATGAGGGCCGCAAGGAGTATCCCCAGGAGGGGACTCTCCCCGATCGAGAGGAGGAGGGTTTTGAGGTATACGCTCTCTCTCAAGGGGATCATGCTGTCCGACATGATCTTGATCGAGAAAAAGATGAAGGCAAAGCCTAAGATCCCCTGTCCGATCTCGCGGGTCACAGCCCGTTTTGCAAAGGACATGAGACCGATCCCGATGGCAATAAAGAGGATGGCCACATCGTAGACCCTGAAGGCCAGGAGCTGGACTGTCACCGTCGTCCCGATATCCGCCCCGAGGATGACCCCGATCGTCTGATTCAGGGTCATCAAACCGGAGCTGACAAAACCGACGAGCATGACGGTCGCCGCACTGCTGCTCTGCAGGATCGCCGTGATGACGGCGCCGACACCGATCCCGATATAGCGGTTCTTTGTAAGGGAAGTCAGGATGGCACGGAGGCGGCCCCCTGCCGCCTTCTGAAGCCCTTCACCGGCGAGCCGTATTCCATAGAGGAGGAGGGCAATGCCCCCCAGAAACGATATCACAATAAAAAAGATCATCACCCCCCGATCTTGGTAAATTCAACCCTCTCCCATTTCCCCTTTACAAACTTCAACCCCTCGGTCCTCTTTTTTCTCTTGTCATAGGCCGTGTCCATGCGCAGGCTGTAGAAGACCTCTTTATAATGTCCGATATCCCCGTACATATTCTCCCACCGGACAGTGTGCCCCGAACCTTCTGCGACGACATAATCGTCAATGATAATCTGGATCTCGATTAAGAGGAGATTCCTGATCTCCCGGTCTATATCCCAGTAGGCCTTAGACGAAGACGGATGGGCCTCCTGCTCGTCACGCAGCCTTTCAACACCTTGTATGATCTTTGTGTAGATCTCTGATCGCACCCGGCTGTCTATCTTGCAGAGCCGGTTGTGCTCCCCGATGTGGAGGAGTTTTTTATAAAGCCCCTCAATCTCTTTCATCTTCGTCTTCATGGTGCGCCCTGGCTCTGTCAGTCTTTGTTGCGGGATATCATTGATGAACTCGTAAAAAGTCGCCAGAAGCACTATTTGTCATTCTGAGCGAAGCGAAGAATCTGATAAAACAATGAGTTATCAGACCCTTCGCTTCGCTCAGGGTGACAGTGAAGGACTTTTTACGAGTTCATCATCATTGGGTCTTTAAACGGGGTCTTTAAACGTTTCAATATCGTCCGGGTGGCTGAGGAACGATTGAGGGTATAGAAATGGATCCCCGGGGCGCCTTTTAACAGGAGTTCCCGGCATTGTCTTGTGGCATGTTCAATCCCCAGTTCCATCACCGCATCCGCATCATCCTTAATCCCGTGGAGTCTGTCTCTCAGATCCTGTGGTATGGTGGCGCCGCAGAGCGATGTAAAACGCTCTACCTGATCGGCGCTGGTGATCGGCATGATCCCCGGTATAATGGGCCTCTCAACCCCCGCCTGTGCGGCCCGGTCCAGGAGGGCAAAATAGAGGCGGTTGTCGAAAAAGAGCTGGGTAATGAAGAAATCGGTCCCTGCGGATGCCTTCAGCTTCAGATATTTCGTATCCACCTCAAGCGAAGGGCTCTCGGTATGGCCTTCAGGGAAGGCGGCAGCCCCGATACAGAAATCATAGCTGCTACGGATAAATTCTATCAGTTCATTGGTATGGGCGAAACACTGGAGCGGAGGAGTCTCACCGTCTGCCTGTTTCGGTTTATCGCCCCGCAGGGCCAGGACGTTCTCTATCCCGTTATCCCTCAGCCGGTTCAAAATCGTTTTAAGATTCTCCAAGCTCGTACCGGTGCAGGTGATATGGGCCATCGCCTCAATGCCGAGCTCCTTCTTGATGCGGCTCACCCACCCGACGGTCTTGTCTCTCGTACTCCCGCCCGCGCCGTAAGTCACTGAGACAAAGGAGGGCCCCAATTCGCGGAGATTTTCGATCGTCTCAAAGAGCTTGTTTTCCCCCTCATCTGTCTTGGGCGGGAAAAACTCAAAGGAGAAGATCTGCCTCTTTTCTTTCAAGAGTTGTCCAATTTTCATCGGGGGTTATTATAACAGAATCGCTGACAGAATCAATCCATCGTGGCAGGGTTATTCAAAGTTGGATACCCGTATCCCCACCAGCCTGACCTTCTTGGTCCACTGGAATGCAGAGAGGAGCCCAACTGCGCCCTCTTCGATGACATCCCTTGAGTCGGTATAGTGGGGGATCGTCTTGGCGTGGGTAACGGTCTGGAAATCGTGATAGCGGATCTTGACCGTAATGGTGCGGCCCCGGTACCCCTCTTGCCTCAGGGCCCCTGCGATCTCTCCGGCAAGCAGAGAGAGGGTCTCCCGGATCACCTTCATATCCCGTGTGTCCCCCCGAATATCCCATTGATAGGTCACTTCCCTGCTCATCGAACGCCGTTCCCAGGTGGTGATGACCGGGGATTCATCAATGCCAAGGGCATGTTCATGGAGCCCCTGCCCGATCCCCTTTCTAAAGGCATCCATCAGAGTCTCTGCCGGCGCCCCAGCCAACTGGCCGATGGTCTCGATGCCCATGGACTTGAGCCTCTCCGCGGTCTTCTTCCCCACGCCCCAGAGTCTGGACGGGGGAAGTGGAAACAGGACCCTCTGGATATCCTCCTCCCGGATAATGGTCAACCCGTCCGGTTTATTCATATCACTGGCGATCTTGGCAATGAGCTTATTCGGCCCGATCCCCACAGAGGCCGTAAGGCCGGTCCCCTCCCTGATCCGCTTTTTGATATCCTTCGCAATAACCGAGGCTTGTTCAAATCGTTCCCGCACCTCGGAAGTTCCAAACTCCTCTACGCCTCCACAGGCCGCTGTCATGTCGAGGAACGCCTCATCAAGGCCGGCCGGCTCTATAAGCTGGGAATATCCCTTCAGTATATTGAAGACCTCCTCTGAGGCCCGGGTATATGCCTCAAAATCCACAGGGAGAAAGACCGCCCCGGGGCATCTCCTGTAGGCCTCACGAAGCGGCATGGCAGACCGTATCCCATAGGTCCTCGCCTCATAGGATGCAGCAGAGACCACCCTGCGCTTAAAGGGATCGCCGTCCCCTCCGACCACCACGGGTCTCCCCTTGAGCTCCGGACGCCTCCTCTGCTCCACCGCCGCAAAAAAGGCATCCATGTCAACATGGATGATTACCCTTTTATTCTGAGGATCAGGATTCATTACAGGATTATAGCAAGCTAAAATCTATTGAAACGCTCATGAGCCGCAGGCTCACAAAGGAACATGAAACTGAACATCTTTTGTCCACCCGAACTTCTTTGTTGCCTTGATATAAAACTCGCGCCGGATGTCATCCTTGCACCGTTCCATGATAATGACATTTTTCGTCCAACTGATTTCTGCAACCAATGGCTGCAGTTTTTGATCGTCTTTGTAAGTCAGATAAAAGGTACGCATATTCCAGAGGTTTCTGGCAGAAAACCCCTGCATCCCCGGAAACTCTTTTTGCAGATCTTTTGCCAGTGTCTCCACAATTGCCTTGCCCCAGCCAAGAGTATCCTGCTTTGCTACTATGGATCTGTCTATGTCCCAATACAGGTTTATAAGCTCTTTGTTTACAGCTTTGAGGACGTCATATTGGGCTTTGTATATGCGCTCTTTGATCTCTTTAAGAAATGTCTTATATTCGGCGGTTACTACGACTGACATTTTATCTCCTCGACTCGCTCTTAAGCCTTAACACTCTTTCTATCCGTAGAGAAATTTTTAAATGTCATTCCTCTGATAAATTCCTGTATATCAGTTATGGATTCACTGATTATCCCTGATGCCTGATGGAAGCTTGTTTGTCATAAGATTCTAATTACTGCTTATAGTTAGCACATTACGGCATAATAGCCAGAATTGCCAATTAAATGCCCCTTTCGCCCCTTTGCCGTCTTTTAATCTCTGAGTTGTTTTTGGGGTGTTCATGAGGCGTTTGATATGTATCCCTGCCTGTTTTCCCATGTCCAAATAATTTTTTTTAACTCTGTCATTGCAAGCTCTTATCCTGCCTTCCTGAATTTCAATAGCTCCTGACGGATTATTTCTCTAACGATGTCCTGAATTGGCCGTCTGTCCTGCTTTATATGGTTGCGTAATGCCTGGTTCATAGCAGTCTGATAGCCCTGTCCTTCACGCTCGGCTTCGTCTCTGAACCATTCCAGAATATCAGTATCAATACAAATAGTGATCCTGGTCTTACCCTGCTGCGGGATTACAGCCCCCCTTTTCCCTTTGCTGAAATCATATTCTTCCTGCATCTCTCTATTTTTCCTCATAAGACCTCCTTTCCTTAGGGCTTGTCTTTCTGGCTGAAATTAACCTTATTTCTTCCTCTCCTGCGTAAGCATACACTACTACCAGCACCCTGCCTAAAAGGTCTGTTCCTACAGTTACAAACCTCTGCTCTCCATGCCGCGGGTCCTCGATAGTTACAGCCATGGGATCGTCAAGTACTGTTGCAGCATGAGGAAATTCTATTCCGTCATGCTCACGAATATTAGCCGCAGCTTTTTTTGTATCCCAGACAACTTTCATAGTATATGCATATTATATGTACTTGTCAAATAGCTCTTC
>JACROQ010000051.1 GCA_016214375.1 Nitrospirota bacterium
GGGAGATTAGGTTCTCCCCCATTTAGAAAAGGGGGGGAAGGGGGGATTTGATCGGGGATTCTCAGACGGACAGGAGAAACAGATGCTACGGCGGATTTTAGTTCCCTTTGACCCTTCCCCTTATGCGGCTGCTGCTTTGGACTATGCCTGTTTTCTTGCCAAAAGACAGAATGCCGAAGTCACCGGTGTGGTTGTACTGGATATTCCTGGAATTGAGAAGTCTATCGGTCCGACGCCCCTGGGCGGGATTTACTATGCCTCAATGCTGGAGAAGGCCAAAGAAAAGAGGGCCCATGAACATATTCAGACATTACTGGGAAAGTTTAAGGAAAAATGTCAGAAAGAGGGCGTTGCCCACCGTGAAGCTGAGCTTCAGGGGTCTCCAAGCGAGCAGATTCTCCAGGACTCGATCTATTACGACCTGGTGGTGATGGGGATGCGTACGCATTTCCACTTTGAGACCGAACCTAAACCAGGGGATTCTATAGAGCGGATATTCAGTCATGCGAGTACCCCTTTTCTGACAGTACCAGAGCATTTTCAACCCAAAGAAAAGATAAACGTCCTGATCGCCTTTAACGGAAGCCTGCCGGCCGTCCGCGCCCTGCAGGGATTTACGCATTTATTTGAGGCATCCGCTTTTGAGACGGATATTACGTTACTGATATCCGAGTCAGATGCAAACCTTGCGAAGTTCCACTTAGACGGGGCATCCGCTTATCTCAAGGCCCATTCCTTCCGTAACGTAAAAATTGAACGGATCTCTCAGGATATTCTCCAGGCCATGGAAGAAAAATATCTCCCCTGGGCGGATCTGGTGGTGCTTGGGGTTCATTCGAAAAAAGGACTCCTTGATTTCATGCTGGGAAGTCTGAGCAGGCATCTGATAAAAGTGGGGACTAAGCCTCTCCTTTTTGGGCAATGATGAAGAAAAAGGGGACAGATTTATTTTGCGATGGCATCGCAAAATAAATCTGTCCCCTTTTTCTTGTCAATCACTCACCTTCTTTTTCAGTTCATCCAATTTGGCGAGGGCCTGGAGCGGAGTCATGTTCATGAGATCTAATTCTCTGATTTCCTCTATGACAGGATGTGACTCATGCTTTTGGCTGAATAGATCTGTTTGGTAAGTTTCATTCAATCCCCCCACATCAGAAATCCCCCTTAATCCCCCTTTTGTAAAGGGGGAGATAGAATCATCTTCACCGGTATGCGCCAGTTTAGGGATGCCTCTATCGTCCAGCTCTTCTTTTTCGAGATTGGTAAGGACCTCCCTGGCCCTGCTGATGATCTCCATTGGCAGGCCTGCAAGCCTTGCCACCTGTATCCCATAGCTCTTATCCGCCATCCCCGGCATCACCTTCCGCAGGAATATCACCTCGTCGTTCCATTCCCGGACGGCCACGTGGGCGTTGAATATCCCGTCACTGGTCAGTGCAAGCTCTGTGAGCTCATGGTAGTGGGTGGCAAAGAGGGTCTTGGCCTTTGTGTGCCTGTGGATATACTCTGCAGACGCCCAGGCGATGCTGATCCCGTCAAAGGTGCTTGTCCCCCGGCCTATCTCATCGAGCAGGATCAGGCTCCGGGATGTGGCATTGCGCAGGATCGCGGCGGTTTCTTCCATCTCCACCATAAAGGTACTGCGTCCCTCGGCCAGGTTATCCGAGGCCCCGATGCGTGTAAATATGCGGTCCACGATCCCGATGGCCGCCTCTTTTGCCGGGACAAAGCCCCCCATCTGGGCCATCAGCACAATGAGGGCCACTTGACGCATGTAGGTGGATTTCCCTGCCATATTGGGTCCTGTGAGGATCATGAGCTGGTTGCTGTCGCAATCGAGATCTGTATCGTTGGGAACGAACCTCTCCCCCAGGTCGATCTGCTCCACGACGGGATGCCGTCCGTCCCGGATGTTGATCCATGGGCTTTCGTCTATGACGGGTCTTATGTAGTGAAACAGATGCGCGGCCTCGGAAAGTGCGGATAGCACGTCGATCAAGGCGATCGCCTTTGCCCCTCTCTGGACCTTCTCGACCTCTCCTGCCGCCATCTCCCTGATCTCTTCAAAGAGCTGGTATTCCATGGCCTTTATCCGCTCCTCTGCGCCCAGGACCTTCTCTTCGTAATCCTTCAGCTCAGGGGTAATGAATCGCTCGGCATTCACCACCGTCTGTCTTCTGCTGTAATCCTGCGGGACATTCCGGAGATTGGCCTTCGTGATTTCGATGTAATAGCCGAACACCCGGTTGTACCGGATCTTTAAAGAGTCTATACCCGATCTCTGCCTCTCCTGTGCCTCAAGCCTTGCGATCCAGCCCTTTCCTTCACGGCTGATCCCCCTGAGATCATCGAGATCCTTGCTGTACCCGTCCCGGATCATCCCGCCATCGGTGATCGGGAGAGGAGGGGATTCCACAATGGCCCTGCCAATCAGTCCCCTCAGGTTATCGAGGGTGTCTATCCTGTCATGGGTCTCCCGGATCAGCGGATTGCCATATTCTGTGAGGAGGGCCTTGACCTCCGGGATGACATCAAGACACTGATTGAGAGATATGAGATCCCGTGCATTGGCGGCCTTCAGGGAGATCCTGCTGATGATCCGTTCCATGTCCTGGATAGGACGCAGGAGTTCTCTCAACCGCCACCGGCGGGTGTGATTACTTTGAAAATCCTCAACAGCATCCTGCCGTCTCACGATCTCTTGAAGGTCCATAAGGGGGTGGAGGATCCAGAGTTTCAGGAGCCTCCCGCCCATAGGGGTGATGGTCTTGTCGAGGAGATGGAAGAGGGTCCCCTTCCTTTGACCGGTCTGGTTTGACCTGATGAGTTCGAGTGTCCGCTGCACCGTCTCATCGAGGGTCATATAGTGTGTGCTCTGATAGACCCTGACGGTATTGATATTCCGGAGAGAGGTCTTCTGGGTCTCAGAGAGATAGTGGAGGAGCGCCCCTGCGGCATTGATGGCCGGGCCTTTCAGATTGATCCTGGATAACTCGGCGGTATCCTTTCCGATATGTTCATGAAATATCCGGGCGGCGCTCTCATATTCAAACACCTCTGATGGATATGGGTTTATAAATGGCTGGTGTTGACCCGTGTTGCTGAGGAGGGGATGGGCGTCTGAGCCTTGCGGGAACAGGACCTCCCTGGGTTCGATGCGCGCCATCTCATCTTTGATCCGGGACATCTCCATCTCGGCGATGAAAAAATCTCCGGTGGAGACGTCTACAAAGGCCAGTCCTGCAGGCCCTCTGTCCGGATATATCGCGGCGATAAAGTTGTTCTCCTTGGATTCGAGCAGGCTCCCATCAAGGACCGTCCCCGGGGTGATGACCCGGATCACCTCACGCCTGACGATTCCCTTGGCCTGGGCCGGGTCTTCCACCTGCTCGCAGATGGCCACCTTGCGGCCTTCCCGGATCAACTTCGGGAGGTAGGAGTTGATGGCATGGTAGGGGATCCCGCACATGGGGACAGGGTCATCGGTCCGCTTATCCCTGGTGGTTAGAGCGATCTCAAGGATCTTTGATGCCGCTATGGCATCGTCATAAAACATCTCGTAGAAATCGCCCATCCTGAAGAAGAGGATAGCATCTTTGTGTTCCCTCTTGATATTCTGATACTGTCGCAGTAAAGGGGTTAGCTGTTCCTGGTTTGCCATCTTTGTCTCAGTCCGAAAAGAAAATGGGGACAGCGACCTATTTTCATAGACGCCTATGAAAATAGGTCGCTGTCCCCATTTTCTTTTAAGTCTCTGTCTTTTGCAGTGACCGCCGCAGTTTTCTGATCTCCATCTTGTCTTTGATCCATGCCGGCAACAGGATAATCGTAAAGACCAGCCCGCCGGCGACAAATGTCCCGATCAGTATCATGTACAAAGGCTGAGGGGGTGTCATTCCAAACAGGTAGTTGATCGGCACCTCGACTTTATTGGCTATGGCAAGGATTAAGATCGCGATGATGATGATAAGTGAAAAGACAATACGGATCATCTCTCTGCTCCTTTCGATGTCTCCCTGAAAAAGGGGAGGAGAAGGTCATACGCCGCCCCTATGTGCTGGGGGATCACCTTGATATCCGCAAGGACAGTCATATAGTTTGAGTCCCCCATCCACCGGGGGACAATGTGGATGTGCAGATGTTCGTCGATGCCGGCGCCGGCGGCCTTACCGAGGTTCATCCCTATATTAAATCCCTGGGCTGCAAAGACCTGCCTCAGTATTCCCTGTGACATCCTCGTAATATCCATCAGTTCATGGAGGACCCCTGCCGGGAGTTCCTCTAAGGCCTCGGCATGCTGATAAGGGACGATCATCAGATGGCCGTTGTTGTAAGGAAAGAGGTTCATGATGGTAAAGACATGTCTCCCCCGGAAGAGGATAAGGTTCTCCTTGTCTTTGTCCTCTGAGGGCTTTGTACAGAAAATGCAACCCTCAGGATTTCCTTCCAGGATATATTGGAGCCGCCAGGGCGCCCAGAGTTGTTTCATGCAAAGATTCCTTTCATGCCTCTTTATGATTCTTCAATCCCAGTTCCTCTATGATAATCTGCAAGCCACCGTAGGGGCGGGTTTGAAACCCGCCCCTACATATTCTTTAAGCCCAGTTCCTTCATGATAATCTGCAAGTCCTCCCATGCGAGGTGTTTCTGTCCAGCATTCCGCAGGAGATAGGCTGGATGGAACGTGGGCACTATCCTGTAGTTGTCCTTCACATGAATCTTTCCCCTGAGTCCGCTGATCTTTACCTCTGTCTCCAGGAGTGTATGGGCCGCGAACGTTCCTAAGGCGCAGATCACCTGAGGCTGTATGATCTCGATCTGTTCTTCCAGGAATGGTTTGCATGCCGATATCTCGTCCTCCTCCGGATTCCTGTTCTGAGGCGGCCTGCATTTTATGACATTTGCGATGTACACGTCATCCCTGACAAGTCCCATCGCCCCGATCATCTTTGTCAGGAGTTCACCAGCCCTCCCCACAAAGGGCTTACCCTGGCGATCTTCTTCTTCACCAGGACCCTCTCCGACAAAGAGGAGCCTCGTATCAGGGTTGCCGGTCCCGAAGACGATGTTGGTCCTCCCATTCCACAGTTTGCAGCGTTTGCACTCCCCGATCTTAGCTCTCAGGTCTTCAAGCCTGCGGGATTTATCTGACGGGGTTAGACCCCGCCTATCAACAGCATCCCTTGTGAGTCCCTGATTCATGGATAGTTCATCCGAAAATACCCCTGCCACCTTGCTGTCATTCTGAGCGCAGCGAAGAATCTGATTTTCCCTGGGCATCAGACCCTTCGCCTTCGGCTCAGGGTGACATACTGGATTTTCATGCCCCTTTGTGAGCCCCTGGCTCATGGGTGGTTCTTCTGTAAACACCTCCGCTACCCCGGTCTCCTTGAGGAAGAGGAGATATTCCTTAGTGTCCTTAACAATATCCAGAATCTCTTTTCCTAAATCCGTCTTTGCCTTCATAAGCTGATCACCGTTTGTCTGCTATTTTCTCCAGTTCTCCTGCAGTCTTCTTCAACACTTGCGTATGATGCCTGCCGAAGGCCGTCATCTCGATAAGCCGCGTTTTTTTATCTTCATATCTCAGGGTAATCTCAATCCTCTCATCCGGCAACCGGTCGGCGATCCTCTCGGCCCATTCAATCGCTGTCACCCCTCGTCCGTAGATCACCTCTTCCATCCCGATATCCCTGAGGTCCTCCACAACCCCGATCCTGTAGAGGTCTATGTGGTATAAGGGGAGCCTCCCCTTATATTCCCGGATGATGATAAAAGTGGGGCTTGTGACCCCCTTCCCCCTGATGCCAATGACACCAAGCCCCCCGGCAAGCCCTTTCACAAAGTAGGTCTTTCCTGCGCCGAGTTCGCCTGTCAGACAGACGACGTCCCCGGAAGAGAGGATCCGCCCTAAGGACCTCCCGATAGAGATTGTCTCAGCGACACTCTTTGTGTAAACTTGAATCTTATATCCCACATCCGTATCTTACTTCTGTTTCTTCTTTCTTCTGTCTTCTTGTTTCTTGCTTCTTGCTTCTTGCTTCTATTCTCTCACCTCTCTCCCAAGGAGATCGCCCGTACAACATCCTTTTTCCCGACGATCCCCATGAGCTTTCCTTTTTTCACAACCGGCAGATGGTGGATATCCTTTTCGCACATGATCGTGGCAACCTCTTCAATGGTTGTATTCTCAGTAATGGTGACGACTTCCCTTTTATAGATGTCCGACACCTTGGTAGCCGCCATCCTCTTGAGATCCTCCTCGAATTTCTTGGAACTGCCAAGATAGATCACGGCATCAAAGATGGTGATGATCGTAGGGATATGGAGCCTCTGCTCCATCTTGATCAGGTCGTTCTCGGTCACGATGCCGATAAGCCCGCCCGCTTCATCCACCACCGGCGCCCCGCTGATGTCATGCTTGGTAAACAGGCGTGCAAGCTCTTCAATGGTCATCTCCGGTTTCACCGTCACGACCTCTTTTGTCATGATATCTTTTGTTTTCATAACGCCTCCCTCTCTTCAGGCCCGATAAATCGGGCAACTACTCAGACCCGATAAATCGGGCAGCTACATGTTGTCTGAAAGATGCCGGATGGCCGCCGGTATTCTTGCAATGAGATCTCCGGCGATCATCCCAACCATCCCAATATCTTTTGCGGCCAGATCTCCGGCAAGGCCATGAAGATAGACGCCAAGCCGTACTGCGGCAGAGAGGTCCATCCCCTGGGCAATAAGGCCGGCGATGATCCCTGTCAGGGCATCTCCTGTCCCTGCTGTGGCCATGCCCGGGTTGCCGGTAGGGGAGAGGTGCACCCCCCCGGAGGGTTCTGCAATAACCGTGTGTGCCCCTTTCAGGACAAGGTATACCCCGTGAGCTGTTGCAAAGGCCCTGGCAATCCCGATGCGCTCCCTTTGGACATCGGCAGTGCCTTTACCGGTTAGCCTTCCCATCTCTCCAGGATGGGGGGTAAGGACTGCAGGAAATCTCCGATCTCTCAGCACGTCAAGGTGGCCTGCCAGGGCA
>JACROQ010000052.1 GCA_016214375.1 Nitrospirota bacterium
AAGGCCGTCATATTCACCGATCACCTTAAGGATCTCTTCAGGCGATAATTTGGTATTCACGTCTACCGTGATACCGCTATTCTTCAGGATTTCAACCCCTTTTTCTGAAAGTTTATCGCTAACTAAGACTCGCATATTTTCTGACTCAAAATCTGAGATTCTAAACCTGAGATTTCAAGAAGGCCTCCTCTGCCCTTTTTAAACCACTTCCAAGCTCTCCGGGATAACCCATCTCCTTGAGAACCATCTCCACCCCTGCTATAGCCGTAATGACATCAAACGTATCACAATATCCCATATGAGAGATTCTGAATATCTTACCCTTCAGGTGATCCTGTCCCCCCGCCGCAGTAATCCCATATCTCTCACGCAATCTCTTGTATATTTCTTGTCCGTCAAAACCTTCAGGGGCGCTGACAGCAGTCACAGCATCGCTTGGGGAAGACTTTGGAAACAGATGGAGCCCAAACCCCTTTATCCCTTCCCGTGTTGCGTTTGCTAAAAGGGCATGCCTTGCAAAGATATTCGGAAGACCTTCTTCTCTCAATGTGCGCAGGACATGCTGAAGTCCTATGATAAGGGATACCGCTGGTGTATAGGCAGATGTGTTCTTTTTCAGATTGTCTCGTTCCTTCTTAAAATCGAAATAAAATCTTGAGCACTTAGCCCTCTCATTCATCCTCCAGGCCTTGTCACTGATACCGGCAAAGGCAAGACCTGGCGGCAGCATAAGGGCCTTCTGGGAGCCTGTAATAAGGACGTCAATACCCCACTCATCCGGTCTTATATCAAAAACCCCTAATGCCGTAATGGCATCCACCACAAGCAGGGTGTCCGGATAATTCTTTACAATCCCTGCGATCCGCTTCCCCCCACTCAACCATAATCTCTGTTGCATTAACACCAAGGGCCTTGCATATCTTACCCCAACGTTCACCGAACTTGCCGCCATTGAGTGTCAGTACCTTCTCTCCGGGGGAAAGGAAGTTGGCTACAGAACCTTCCATGGCCCCGGTGCCACTTGAGGCCATCATAAGGACATCATTACGAGTCTGGAACAACCACTTAAGACCTTCACTCACCTCTTCCATGACCGGTCCAAAGTCTGGTGAACGGTGGTGTATCATAGGATATGCCATCCTGAGCAGTATCTCTGGCGGCACCGGTGTAGGACCTGGAGCTAATAAATATTTTTTCATAATCGCTTAAAGTAACATATCTATAATTTATTTGTCAAGATTTTTTAGCGCTTCTTTTGCCGCCTTTTGTTCGGCATCTTTTTTGTTTCTGCCAACCCCGATGCCGACCACTTCTCCATTTATAAACAATTCAATCTCGAATGTCTTTTTATGGTCAGGACCTGTCTCTTTTATCACCTTATAAACAGGCAACGAAAGGCCACGTGCCTGACAATACTCCTGAAGGGTTGTTTTATAATCAAGATTTATACCTTCGCGGACTATCATCATGATATCTTCAGTAAATGCCACCCTGATAAATTCATCTGCAGAAGCTAATCCCCCGTCAAGGTATATTGCTGCAAAAATGGCTTCTAATGTATTAGCGAGAAGGGATTCCTTTTTCCGTCCCCCTGTCTGTTCTTCACCCTTCCCCAGAAAAAGGTACTGCCCCAGTTCCAATCTGGCCGCAATATTGGAGAGAGAGGGTTCACTGACAACCATCGATTTAAATCTTGATAGTTCTCCTTCCTGAAAGTATGGAAAATTTTTGATAAGAAATGTACTGATGGAAAGATCTAAGACGGCATCCCCCAAGAACTCTAAGCGCTCGTTATCCTTTAGATTGGTTTCAGGATTTTCGTTTACAAATGATTTATGTGTAAGGGCCTCTTTCAGAAGTTCAATATTTCTAAAACGGTAAGAAAGGTTTTTTTGAAGCTTCTCTATCAGGCTGTCTGAACTCAATTTGCTAACCTATGTATTTTTTGAAGACAAGGCAGGCATTAGTACCCCCAAATCCAAAAGAGTTTGACATGGCAATATCAACATTTGCCGTTCTTGACTTGTTAGGTACATAATCTAAATCACATTCTATATCCGGGAATTCATAATTTATGGTTGGAGGAATGACCCCATTCTCTATGGAGAGGACAGAAAATATGGCCTCTATGCCCCCTGCCGCCCCTAACAGATGTCCGGTCATAGACTTTGTAGAACTCACCGGCATCTCATAAGCCCTCTTTCCAAACACAGATTTAATGGCTGCGGTCTCATTCTCATCATTAAATTTTGTAGAGGTGCCGTGGGCATTAATATAGTCTACTTCTTCCGTCGATAAACCGGCATCATTTAATGCTATCTTGATACACCGGGATGCGCCCTCACCTTCCGGAGATGGAATCGTCATATGATAGGCATCCCCTGTCATACCATAACCTTTAACCTCTGCATAAATCCTGGCTCCACGTCTTTCTGCCCAGCTTAGCTCTTCCAGCACAACAACTCCGGCCCCTTCCCCCATCACAAAACCGTCCCGCATGGCGTCAAAAGGCCTGCTGGCCTTCTCCGGTTCATCATTTCTCACAGAGAGTGCACGCATGGCACAAAATCCTCCTATGCCGAGAGGACTTATTACGGCCTCTGTACCCCCTGCAATCATCACATCTGCATCCCCACGCTGGATAATCTTGAACGCATCTCCGATGGCATGGGTCCCGCTTGCACAGGCAGTCACTACAGCAGAGTTGGGCCCTTTTGCCCCGTGCATCATGGCAATATGGCCTGATACAAGATTTATGATTGTCATGGGTATAAAGAAGGGCGAGACTTTCTTTACTCCACCTTCTAAAAATTTTGAATGAGCAGCCTCAATGGCTGGAAGCCCACCCATCCCTGAACCCACATAAACCCCTACCCTTTCGGCAATTGTATCAGTAATCCGCAGTCCTGCATCCTTAACAGCCATCTTTGCCGCCGCAACCCCGAACTGGATAAACTTATCCATCTTTTTGATCTCTTTCTTTTCAATAAAATCGGCAGGATCAAAATCCTTCACCTCAGCGGCAATCTGAGATGGAAGCTCGGAAGGGTCAAACCGTGTAATCCTTCCGACACCGGACGTTCCAGCAATGATAGCCGGCCATGTTTTTTCTACACCTATCCCAAGAGGTGTAACCAGACCAAGGCCTGTGACGACCACTCGCCTCTTCAAGACTAAACCTTCTCCTTAATATAATCAATGGAGTTTTGTACCGTTATTATCTTTTCTGCATCGTCATCAGGTATCTCAATACCAAATTCTTCTTCAAAGGCCATGACCAGTTCTACCGTGTCCAAGGAATCTGCCCCAAGGTCATCGACAAATGAAGCCTCTGATGTTACCTCTTCTTCATCGACCCCTAATTGCTCCGCAACGATCTTCTTTACTTTTTCATCCACTGGTACCATCAATACCTCACCTCCTTTTTAATAGGGTTCGAGGGGTCCCCTGGACCCCTCACTTACATATACATCCCGCCATTGACATGGATTACCTGCCCGGTGATATAGACTGCCTCATCTGAGGCAAGAAACTCCACAACATGAGCGACATCCTCCGGCATCCCCAATCTGCCCATAGGTATATGTTTTATCAAGACGTCTCTGACTTCCTCCGACAACGCCTTTGTCATATGCGTCTCTATAAAACCTGGCGCAATTGCATTTGCGGTAATACCTCTATTGGCATATTCTCTCGCAATAGATTTCGTAAACCCGATAATCCCGGCCTTGGATGCGGCATAATTGGCCTGTCCGACATTCCCCATCGCCCCAACAACCGATGCAATACTAATAATCCTGCCACTCCTGTTTTTTACCATCCCCTTTATGACAGCCTTTGTACAATTAAAGGTTCCTGTCAGATTTATCTTTATAACTCTATCCCACTCTTCGTCTTTCATGCGAAGGAGGATATTGTCTCTCGTAATGCCTGCATTGTTGACGAGTATATCAATGCGGCCCAAAACCTTGATGGCTTCTTCTACCCCCTTTGCTACACTTGCAGGATCAGCTACATCCGCCTGGACAGCGATTGCCTTCCTGCCGGTGTCGTCTTCAATCATTTTCATGGCAGACTTTAGTTCATCAAGATTAAGGTCTATACCGGCAATATCTGTCCCTGCTTTTGATAGAGTGCGTGCAATAGCCCTCCCGATTCCACGACTTGCTCCAGTGATAAAAGCTACTCGACCACTAAGCATTCCCTTTTAATCCCTTTGAGCCGATCAAAGTCTCAATGACCTTATTAAGACTATCCCCGTCCTCTACGTTCAGTATGTCTATCTCAA
>JACROQ010000053.1 GCA_016214375.1 Nitrospirota bacterium
TACCGCTTCCTCTAATACGTAAGTTCTATCCTTATGCCCTGCTCCCTCCCAAGGGCGGCCCCTGATACCCACGGCGTTAAGTGTGGGTAAAGACCAGCCTTCAAGGGGAGGGACAGGGTGGGGATGGAGGTATTCGGGTGCATAGAGAGAGTTCGTTTAACCGTCTCATCGAAGAGCTTAAAAGGCTTCCTGGTGTGGGACAAAAGACGGCCCAGAGGCTGGCGTTCTTTCTCTTAAAGATGCCTGTGGCTGAGGCAAAGGCGATAGCCCAGGCCATCATCGATATCAAGGATACGAGCCGCTTCTGTACCCTGTGCAACAATATTACGGAAGAGGACCCTTGCCGGATATGCCGTGATAGCACACGGGACAGGAAGAAGATCCTCGTGGTAGAGGAGCCGAGCACCCTCTATACCATCGAGAGGACAGGTGGCTATAAAGGGCTGTATCATGTGATGCTGGGCGCCCTCTCCCCCCTTGACGGTATTGGCCCGGAGGACATCAAGATCAGCGGGCTCTTGAACAGAGTGGAAAAAGATGGTATAGAAGAGGTGATATTAGCGACGGACCCCGACATGGCAGGTGAGGCAACCGCCATGTATCTCTTGCGCCTCCTGAAACCGATGGGTGTCCATGTGACCCGTATTGCTTACGGTATCCCGGTCGGAAGCGACATAGAGTATGCTGACGAGTTGACCCTGGTCAAATCCCTCGAAGGGCGCAGAGACGTATAGGACTATCCGTCCAAAGTTCGATATTTTTTCGCAGAGGTTTTCAGCATGGGCGACAGGCGAAGACATAAACGGATCACCTTCCTGAGAGAGATGGAGATCTTGTGCCCAAATCATGAGGTTGCAAAGGCCCTTGCCGTGAATATCAGCCGGAGCGGGCTGGTCCTCTACTGCAATAAACAGCTTGCGGTGGAAAGTGAGATAGCCATTCGTCTCCTTTTTGTGGATGAATATAAGGTAGACAGGATTGAGACGGTGATTGGAGATGTCTGCTGGGTAAAGCCCCTTGAAGAATTTTGCGCCTCCGGCCTGCAGTTCAGGTCCCTGAACGAGCAGGACCACTTCATGCTCCTCGCCTATTTAAACTACGCAGAGGGTTTTGGTAAACCCTGCATCAATGAATAATGAAATGATGGACTCAGTAGTGACTCTCCTCTGAGATCCGCACCTTTCCCTTAAATACCCTGTGGATATAGAGGGTATAACACAGATGGTGTCATTACTCAAAATCTTCACCGCTATTTTCCCCCCAAAATAGATCTGTTCCCGTTACCCTTACTGCCTGGGATTGGGAAGCTCGTGGTGGTAAGCCGTAAGGCCAGGATGGGGCGGAATCCACAAACCGGAGAGGCCATCAAAATTCCTGCCAAGCGGGTCCTCAAATTCCGTGTGGCTACTGACTTTGCCAACCTGTATACCACTGGGATAAAATTTCAGGGAAATATTATCCCAGTAGCAGGACATAATATTAAAAAACAAATAGTCATTGACAGAAGATTTTTATTTCCTTATCATCCCCACAAAAAACAATCCTATCCCTTTACCATTTCTATGAGTTCCCAGCATTGTACTGGATGATGCAGTGGGGATGAATATAGATTCAGTTCATTCCATGCATGGAATGCGTGGGTTTCCCACGCATGACCGTTATTGTTAGATGAGATGCCTGAAAGAAATAGAAACTCGGGGCAACTTTTTTCTTATATCTCATAACAATTGAAGAGATATGGCTCAGAACGGGAAGATGGCACAGCCATTGCAGTAATAAATAATATGTGATGACAGAACCTGAGGTGGATTGGAATGCAACGCATTTTTCGCAAGGCAGACATTATCTTTTTGGGTTTTTCATGCCTCTGGATTTTTATTGCCTGTTCTATCTATAAAGACAGTCAGAAGGCAGATCGTCTATCTCCTCCGGATACAACTATAGAACAGATATTCACCATAGAAAATAGTGCTGCGCCCTTTAATGTGAAGGTCTGGACTGATAAAAACCGGTTTCAGATCGGTGAACCGATAACCTTTTATTTGAGCGCGGACAGAGATTGCTACATTACATTGCTGGATCAGGGGACCAGCGGGACATTGCGGGTACTCTTCCCCAACCCTTATCAGAGGGACAATTTTATCCATGCAGGGAAAACGTATCCTGTCCCGGGACTGGAAGCCGGTTATGAAATCAGGGTGGACGGGCCTCCGGGCATTGAGCGGGTGAAGGTCATCGCTTCCCTCAACAGATCACAACTCCCTGTGGAGATTTCAGACAGGTTTTATGAGCTAAGCCCTCGGGATGGCGACCGGATCCGTGATCTCATCTTATCTGTAAAAAAGATGCCTGATCAGCAGTGGACACAGGGGTATCTGGAACTCCATATTTTAGCGCCGGAGGAGACTGAAACAGGACATCAGCGAAAGCTCAAGCCGAAGCGCCCGGATAAGCCTGTGGATATAATTGGGACTCCGGGGGCTATCGACAGAGATGATTAATATAAAATCAAAGAATCCACACCCTTTAGTTACATTGAGCATTGGCCTCGGATGCTCCCTGTTTGCCATCATCATCTCCTTCCTCTTCTCCGGCCTTATTACAGCCTGGGAGAATAAAACCCTCGATTATCGCTTCAAGCTTCGTGGCAGCATCCCTTCCCATCCTGATATTGTCCTGATTGACATAGATGATGTGAGTATGCGGGCTATTGGCCGCTGGCCCTGGGGCCGTTCCTATCACGCCAGGATGATCGATATCTTGACTAAAAGCGGGGTTTCTGCCATTGGATACGATGTCCTATTTGATCAACCGGCAGATGTTGAAGGCGACACGATACTGAAGAATATCACCGCCGGAGCAAAAAATCTATACTATCCGGTAGGGTTCGCACTGCAAGCCGCTTCCATTGAGCCTGAGAAGCACACAAAAAGTGTCCCTTCAATGGAGATGCTGAAAGAATTCAATCTCCCCCAGCCGATGCCTGTCAATGGACATATCCTGAAAGTGGAGAGGTCAGTTGCCCCCTTCATTGAGCTTCTCAGAGTTTCGGAAGGCATGGGGCATATCTCCTCAAACCGTGATACAGACGGGACTGTGCGTCGTGTGCCACTGGCGGTAAATCTGGAGGGAGGCATTTTCCCGGCTTTTGGCCTGAGTGTGGCAAGAGCTTATTTACAGGTACCCGAGGCGGATATCCTTATCCAGCCTGGATCAGGCATCATTTTAAAGAACGCTGAGAGACCAGGGGAAACCGGGCCGAAAGATATAAAAATTCCCATTGATGATCATGGTATGATGGTCATCAACTATGCCGGACGGTGGGAGGAGACCTTTGTACACTATTCCTTTATCGATATCCTGAAAACCGCGGAGAATGAGAAGGAGAGGAATGACCTCCGGGAGGGACTGAAGGGGAAGATATGCATTGTCTCCAACACCGCAACAGGTTATGACCTGAAGCCGACGTCCGTGGAAGAGAATTATCCTGGTGGTGGAATTCATGCCAGCATCATCAATACTATCCTGACCGAAGACTTTTTAAGAGAGACCAGTCCGACCGGCAGGATTCTGATGCTGATCATCCTGGCTATAGGCGCCGCATGGTTATCTGCAGGGAGTGTTGTTGGAAGAGATTGGAAGATGAGTCTATTTTCCTTATTTGTTCTGATTGCGGCGTACTGGGGACTCTCTTATGCGGCATTTTTAAAACTGGGGCTGATAACGGAGGTCTTTTCACCTTCTCTCGGCATGATCGTCAGCTATTTAACGGCCACTTTATACGGAAAGTCTGTTGAACAAAAGCACTCGGTCCGGATATCGGGCGAGATGGAACATCTGGGGAAGAGTCTTAAGTCCATGAGTCAGGAGTTGAGTGAGAAAGAGGGGGAGCTGTTTAACCTCAGGGAAGAGCTTTCAGAAAGGATGTCTACCTTCAACACCGTGATGGTCCGTGATGAAGAATCGATCCAGAGGATAGCCCTCCTGGAGGCGAGGGTGGAGAGTGTCCTCAAGGAAAAGGATATTCTCCTCGAATCCAAACAGCAGTTAGAGATGAAACTGGCGCATATCCTCTCGGAGCCGGTCCATTCAGAATATCCATTAGAGGGGGAATGGGAGGATATCCAAAAGGAATGTGCGGTATATGGTATCATCACGCGGAGCATGAAGGTATTGAAGATATTTGAACAGGTCAAGAAGGCGGCACAGACCAGGAGCTCTATCCTTATTTAGGAGAGAGCGGGACAGGAAAGGAGCTGTTCGCCAGGGCGATCCATGAGTGGAGTCCGAGGTCCAAAAGACCTTTCGTTATCGTAGATACCCCGGCCATATCAGACACCCTCTTTGAGAGTGACCTCTTCGGTCATGTCAGAGGGGCCTTTACCGGTGCGATTAATGACAGAAAAGGATACTTTGAGATGGCGCATAGGGGGACCCTCTTCTTAGATGAGATCGGGGATCTGAGTGGGCGTATCCAGGCCGGACTATTGGGCGTGCTCCAGAGGTATGAGATCAAACGGGTAGGAAGCTCCTCCCCGATCAAGGTCGATGTAAGGGTTATAGCGGCCACCAACCGGAATTTATCGGATGATATAGACAGGGGGACTTTCAGGGAGGACCTCTACTATCGTCTCAACGTGCTCCCTGTTGAACTGCCGCCTCTGCGGGAACGGCGGGAGGATATTGAACCACTTGCCCATTACTTCCTCGGAAAATATTGTGCAGAGAATGGCATCAGCAATCTCCCTATCAAAGGGATAACTTCTGAGGCACTGGGTAGATTGAAGGCCCATTCGTGGAGGGGAAATATCCGAGAGCTGGAGAATGTCATTGCCAGGGCCGTCACCATGGCGAAGGGAAAATGGATTACAGAGGCGGACCTTAATATTAACCATTTCACATCAATTAATTCCATCCTTACTCAGATCCCCCGAAATCTCCCCTCCCCCCCCTTAGTAAAGGGGGGATGGGGGGATTTGAAGGGGGATTACATGGGGGTGAGGGGGAGCTGGATACGGAGGCTGCCTTCTTATCCCTCCTGGGGAAAAATGAATTCAGCATTGATAAGACGGCGCGGATACTGGGTGAAAGCCGCGGCACGGTGGCACACCAACTCAAAGGAATCTGCCTTGAACAGCTTGTCCGTTCAAAGGGAGACATCTATAAGGCATCTCTCGCATTGTCAGGAGGAAGGCCGGAATCTTTAAACAGGGTGAGACAGAGAATGGAGGAATATTACGGCAACTTGCTGAATGTGATTCAGCAATATGAGGATGCAGAGACGGCTATTACCGAGTGCAGACGCCGGTTTAAAAACCTTAAAGGGAAATATTTCACAGCGGTTGAGGATTTGGTAAAGAAACATTTTGAGAAAAATAAGGAGATTTAGTATAGTCATCATGTCTGGGGATGTATATGATCCTTGATGTAAGACATAAATCCTCTGAAAGAGGCATCCGGTTTTTAATGATATCAGGAATACTTTTCCTGATGTTGCAATACCTCTCCGCCTGCGGTACCACCCCATCGGTAGAGAAAAATATTGTAGGACCAGAGCCTGCAGGTATGACCATGGAAGAGACCCCCCTCAAGCCTCTATTTAACAGACCCATTAATATGGAGAGTTATTCTATAGCCCTCAGTCATGATGGGCGGTATGTGGCTGTTGGCAGGACCAATCTTGTTGATCTGTTTGATACCCTCAGGGATGGGGAGGGGAAGATCATAGAAAGTCACGGGATAAGGGATGTCACATCACTCCAGTTCAGTCCTGATGGCGGATTTCTTTCGATGGGAGGATACGGGTCCGTGGAGATATGGAGTCTGCCGGAAGGGGCTCTTTATAAAAGGATAGAAAGTTACGGGGATTATATCACCCTCCTCTCTTTCAGTCCGGATGGCCGCCTCCTTGCGGCAGGTTCGAGAGGGGGTGTCCATTTGATCCGGATATGGGAAATCGGTAGCGGCAGGGTGGTGAAGACCCTCGAATGGGATTGGAAATATTCGGATGAGATTAAAGCTATGAGCTTCAGTCATGACGGTCTGCGGCTTGCCTCTGTGGCGATGGACAACATGATCCGTATCTGGGATGTGAAAACCGGATTGGTCGAAAGGAGCATGAACAGAGAGCGGACGTATATCCCGGTATCTCTGAGCCTTAGCCCGGATGGTGAGATGTTGGCTGCCGGGACGGCCCAGGGGCAGGCCATTTTATGGAGAGTGGCCGATGGCGCTGTCATCCGCCGTATAGACGCCCACAGGGGCTCCATCCCTTCTGTTAAGTTCAGCAGGGACGGGAGGAGTCTGATCACCGCAGGGATGGATCAGCGGATACATGCATGGGATGTTGCAACGGGCATCCTGAAAGAGACAAGACATGTTGAACAGCCTGTGGAGAAACTAGTATTGACCGGGGATGGTCAGACCATGTTGGCTCTGAATAACAGAGGATTGGCATCATACCGGATTACCGAGCCTGCGGGCATGCCTCCGGTGATTGCAATCCTTTTCCCCGGTGATCAGCAGGTTATCAATAAGCCGCTCCTCTCCATTTCAGCCAAGGTCGTCGATGATGCCGGCATCAATGATATCATGCTGGAGCTAAACGGAGTAGAGGTTCAGGGGGAAGGCATGGGGGTGAGGGATCTTAAGATAAGACCTGCCGGTGACCGGAAGGAAATAGATTTAACCTGGAATGTCACCCTCAAGCGGGGTCCCAATAAGATTACGGTAGTGGCCTATGATGGGGAAAACCTCGTGACAAGAAAATCTGTAGAGGTCAATTATGCGGAAGAACATGGGGAGGTGTGGGGGGCGGTCATCGGTATCAGCCAGTATAAACATATCGAGGGATTGAAATATGCGGATAAAGATGCCCGGGCCGTCTATGAATATCTGACAGGGGACAACGGTATCCCCGAAAGTCACATCACCTTTTTGGCCAATGAAGAGGCCACCCTGCAGCGGATCAAGGATGTCCTCGGTGTGGAGATTAAAGGAAAGGCGAGGGAGAAGGATACGGTTATTATCTACTTTGCGGGTCATGGTGCCTCGGAGCCTGACAGGGATAGCCCTGACGGCGACGGTCTGGAGAAATATTTCCTGACCCATGATTCAGACCCGGAGAGGTTATACTCTACCGCACTCCCCTTGCAGGAGATAGCCCGGATATTCAGCAGGATTGATGCCGAGCGTATAGTCCTGATCTAGGACACCTGCTACAGCGGCGCGAGCGGAGGGAGAACCGTTCAGACAGCCTCTGTCAGGGCCTCCCTCTCAGATGCCTATCTTAACAGGATTACCAAAGGGAAGGGGCGAGTCATTATCACTGCGAGCAAGGCCAATGAGGTGAGCATGGAGAAGGATTCCTTGGGACATGGTGTCTTCACATATTACCTGTTAGAGGCATTGAGACACGGGGATAACGATGGCGATAGTTATTTAACCACAGGGGAGATATACCGTTACGTATCCACGAAGGTCCCTGAAGACACCAGGGGCAACCAGCACCCTGTTAAGAAAGGGGAAGAGGTAGAAGGGGAGATCGTTATTGGAAAGGTGAGAGGAGAATAATTGTTGAACTTTATAAAAAATAGGGGAGGGTGATTACTATGCTGAAAAGCACCGGAGTTTTTATTATCGTCTATATACTCATAACCTTTCTCAGCGGCCTTACAGGCCTCCTCCCCGTTGTCCATGCCGCTATCACAGATCTCACTCCGCCCATTATCCGCCATTCGCCGCCGGAGCATATTACTCAGGGTGAAAAGATGATGATCACTGCGATCGTTGAAGATGAGGGTGAAATATCCTTGGTCAACCTCTGGTACAGGGCGCCGGGTAAAAGAGCGTATAACAAGATACGTATGGACCAAATAGACTCAAAGACCTATAAGACCAGTATTGATGTGGCAAAGGACTTCAAGGAGGGGATTGAATACTACATCGAGGCTATAGACCAGTCCGGCAATGAGGGGACAGACGGAAATAAGACCATGCCATATTTCGTTGAAATGAGGGAGGCCCCTTCGATTCTCACGTTGAAGTCTACGCCAGAACCTGAAACTCAGATTACAAGGAGAACTTGGTTAAAAAGCCCCTGGTTTTGGATCGGGGTTCTCGCAGTTGCAGGAGGTGCAGTGGCTGTCGGCAGTGGCGGGGGAGGAGGAGACAAGGGTACTGGCACAATTATTGTGAAGTAACACTATTTTTGTAAGGTAAATTGCGGGGCAAAATATGATGCACAAACCACCGGAAAATACCGGTCTCCTCTGTATGATGCTCCTTGCTATAGGACTATTGATCGGTTGTACCTCGGGTGGAAAAGGAGGCACAGGAGGAACTGTAACCATCCAGTCCTCTCCGTTTCCAGAACTTGCTGAGATGACTTCGAAGGTTAATGCCTACCTTGAGATTGCGGGAAAGTCCTGTATATTAACCGTAGACCCTGATACAACCCTGAGCGGGCAATGTCCTGATATCCCCATGACAGCCAATTCCTATAACCTGAAATACGTGCACACAGAGACAGGGCTTACACTGGCGGAGGCAGGGGGCACAGTTAACTTCGAAGGCGGACAAAATATAGTGATTTCTGTCCCTTCTCTCACGAAAGATTTCGACGATGACGGGGATGGATACACGAACATAGGAGAGATGATATTTGGAAGTGATCCGGAAAGTTTATCCTCATATCCCTTTGAGCGCCCTGCCTATTATTATACGGGAGAGGGGCCAAACAGTTTAGCTTTAGGGGATCTCAATGGCGATGGGGTTCTGGATGTGGTCACTGCAGACCGGAGTTCGGACAGCATGTCGGTATTGTTGGGTAAGAAAGATGGCACCTTTCAGACTGCTAAAATGTATACGATGGGGTCATCTGGTATAGATATTCATCACCCTGAAGAGGTAACAATGGGAGATATGAACGGTGACAATAGATTGGATGTGGTAGTGATCAGTTCGGGCGCTAACAGCGACTCTCCTGGCGATTTGGCAGTGTTCCTCGGTAACGGGGATGGAACGCTTCAGTCACCTATCTTCCATACTATAGGAAATCAGCCAATATCTGTAGCATTAGGGGATATCAACCTGGATGGGAACATGGATGCAGTGACGGCTAATTACTCCTCGGGGGATGTGGCCGTGCTTTTAGGCAATGGAGATGGTTCTTTCCAGCCCCCCATCATCTATCATACAAATGAAGTAAGCTCCATAGCGCTTGGCGATCTGAATGGCGACAACATCCTGGACATGGTTGCTTCTGTATTTTATTCGCAAACTGTGGTTGTGCTTCTGGGTAATGGTGATGGCACATTCCAGTCCTCAAATACCTATGGCATCGGTCTATTTAGAGTCTGTGTATAAACTCATGTTTTCCTTATTCCCGGACATGAAACGTCACTTGGAGGCCGGGCATTTTCTCGGTGTTTTGTGCCCTGTTGCTCATGAACAGGATACACACCCCGTTTTTTCCCGATTTTGGGCATA
>JACROQ010000005.1 GCA_016214375.1 Nitrospirota bacterium
GCAAACACATCCTTGATACTGGCGGCAGGGATATAGTTGGCAAAAAAACCGAATTGTTTCATCGCGGCAAGATGCGTAAATGTGGCCTTGGGCCCAAAATAGGCCACCCGGAGGGGCTGCTCCAGGGACAGGGAGGCCGACATGATCTCCCTGAACACGACCCTGAGGGCCTCTGTGGGAAACGGGCCTTTGTTCTCCCTCTCCAGCCTTTCGTATACCGCCCTCTCCCTCTGCGGAACATGGGCCGCCAGTTTTTCTTCTTTCTTTATCTTGCCAATATCGATGGCAATCCTTGCCCGTTCGTTTAGAAGTCTCAGGATTTCCAGATCAATCTTGTCTATCTCCTGACGTAATTTCTCTAATTCTTTCATCTGAAAACCCTCTAAGTATCCGTCATTCCCACGAAACTTGTCCCTATTTTATTGGGGCATGATAGCGTATTCTGTTCGGCTTTGCAACAATGGCGGGCAACGGCGGGCACTCGGACAACTACACCTTCGGCTCACTGCGATCTGCGACCTATAACAATCTCTCCTGCTCTTCTCTCCCCGGCATGGATATGCCAAAGTGCTTGTAGGCATTGGGGGTGGCCAGGCGTCCCCGCGGGGTGCGGCTCAGGAAACCCTCCTGGATTAAGAAGGGCTCGTAGACATCTTCAATGGTGTCCTTATCCTCGCTGATAGCGGCGGCGATAGTCTCCACACCCACCGGTCCGCCATTGAACTTTTCGATAATGGTGAGCAGGAGCTTTCTGTCCATCATGTCAAAACCCCGTTCATCAATCTCCAGCATGTTGAGCGCCTTTATGGCGACCTCCCCTGTAATGACCCCGTCTGCCATGATCTGCGCATAATCCCGTGCCCGTCTCAGCAGACGGTTCGCGATCCTCGGCGTCCCCCTTGAACGCCCGGAAATCTCACTGGCCCCCTTCTCATCCAGTGGGGTATTCATGATCTTTGCGGAACGTCTCAATATCTTTCTAAGTTCTTCAGGTTTATAGAAGTCAAGCCGTATGATGATGCCGAACCGGTCCCGCAGCGGAGAGGTAAGCAGGCCGGTCCTCGTGGTCGCCCCAATCAATGTGAAATGGGGTATATCTAATCTGATCGTCCTTGCCCCCGGCCCCTGTCCGATAATAATGTCGATCTTGTAGTCCTCCATAGCGGGATAGAGGACCTCCTCGATGGCGGGATTCAGCCTGTGGATCTCGTCTATAAACAGCACCTCCTGCCTCTGGAGGTTCGTCAGGATCGCCGCCAGATCCCCCTGGCGTTCTACGGCCGGACCGGATGTTGACTTGATACCCACCCCCAGCTCTTTTGCAATGATATAGGCCAGCGTTGTCTTCCCGAGACCCGGAGGACCATAGAAGAGGACATGATCCAATGCCTCCAGACGCCTCTTGGCCGCTTCAATAAAGATATGAAGGTTTTCTTTGATCTTATCCTGTCCAATATATTCAGCCAATGTCTCAGGACGCAGACTCGCCTCATATCTCTTTTCCTCTTCATCTAATTGGGATGTGAATATGCGATCCGGCATGTTATAATCTCAAAGTTATCCTTGGCCCTTTGCCAGCTTTTTTAACGCCTCTCTCAAAAGCTCCTCAAGGGACATCTCCTGAAATGCCTCTCCAGCCACACGAATGGCCTCATGGGCCTGCACCCTCGGATACCCGAGATTCATCAGTGCAGAGAGTGCATCGGTTGCAATCTTTGTATCTATCCCCCTTTTTTCCTGCAGTGAACTTAGGGGGACAAGCTTTTCCTTCCGCTCTAACCCTCTCCTGGCCCCTGTCTTTCTCCGTGTGCAGCATTACCTCTTCCTGATGCGAAGGGAGCTTTGGGAATGTGGAAAGGGGGATAAAGACCTTATACCCCACGCCGTGGACATCAATGACCGTATATTGCGGGGTCTTAATAAGAAGATGACCACGAAGAAGGGCTATCATATTTCGCTTCGCTCAATGCAAGCACTGTAGTTTTAATTAAAAATCTCAGAGTTACGCATACCTTATTTCTGTACGGCTACCTTCCTGTGAAGATGGCATATCGCCGCAGCAATCGCATCTGCGGCATGGTGAGAGTCGACCGGTTTATCCATCTTCAGGATCTGACCTACCATATGCTGTACCTGCTCTTTCGTAGCAGCGCCGTAACCGACTACCGCAAGCTTTATCTCTAACGGGGCATACTCGAATACAGGGATCACGGCATTCGTGGCGGCCAGCATGATGACTCCATTCACCTGTGCCAATTTGACCACGGTCTGGACATTCCTGGAATAAAACCCCTTTTCGATGATAACGATATCAGGCTTATAGGTCTGGATAAGCTTATTGATCTCCGTATAGATCCATTGAAGACGCCTGCACATATCCGCCTTCTGAGGAGGATTAATATTGCCGGAAGTAATGTGAAAGAGGTGGTTATCTTTTTCATCTACCAGACCAAAGCCTGTGACAATAGTTCCAGGGTCTACGCCCAATGCCCGCATTGCCACTCCTCGTTCACCGTCCCATCTTTTCTATCACTTCATCTCTTACATTAAAATTGGCATAGACGTTCTGCACGTCATCATGGTCTTCAAGGAGCTCAATCAACCTTAAGACCTGCTCTGTAACCTTGTCATCAAGATCTATATAATTTTGCGGCAGCATCGTGACCTCTGATGCTGCGATCGGTATACCCGCCTTTTCAATTGCCCCTTTTACCACCTCCAAATCCCCGGGGGCCGTGATCACCTCAAAGTTATTCCCATCCTTTCTCATGTCCTCTGCCCCGGCTTCCAACACCAGGGCCATCAAGTTATCCTCTCCTGTTTTTCCGCCTTCAACAACGATATACCCTTTTTTATCAAACATCCATGAGACGCACCCCGCCTCACCCATGTTCCCGCCATGCTTGCTCAATAGATGTCTGATCTCCGGGACAGTCCGGTTTTTGTTGTCCGTCATGATCGATATTAAAAGGGCTGTCCCTCCGGGACCATATCCTTCAAATACAGCCTCTTCATACGTGACCCCCGGCAGCTCTCCTGTCCCTTTCTGTATGGCCTTCTTGATGTTATCCGCCGGCGTGTTTGCCTCTTTGGCCTTTAAGATAACTGCCCGCAGTCTCGGGTTCCCGGCAGGGTCTCCCCCCCCAATCCTTGCCGCCACTGTGATCTCTTTGAGGACCTTTGTAAATATCTTCCCACGCTTTGCATCTATGGCCATCTTTTTATGTTTCGTTGTAGCCCATTTTGAATGACCAGACATATTATTCCTCCATGGTTAAGTCATAGTTAGTAAATGCCGTTCACTATTCACCATTCACCATTCACTCCTTTTCCACGTCTATCTCCTTAGGCTCAAAATCTGAGATCGCGATCTCCTTGACCTTGAGCTTACCCCCTTCTTTGAAAGTCACAACCCTGAGTTTGACATTCAATGCCACATTAAAGATCCCTTCCATAACCGTCTCCGTAATCTTCGAGACCTCGGGAACCGGCTTCCCCAGCTCGACACTCTCCATATCTGCCGGTTTCATATGCCCCTTTGGGTATCCGCTGTCTGACAGTCCTTCCCTGCCTCCCTCCTGTACCCAGCTCCTTAAGTCCTCTGCATTCTCCCGCGGCATCTCAACCTCGACCGCCGAAGGGGACATTGGCATCAACGGCTCCGGCTGTACCGGTGTCCTCTTCCTGGGCCGTCCTGTCTCGATCATCTCCCTCAAATCCGCCAGTACCAGTCTGCTTACAGCCGTTAGTGTCTCCAGGACACCCTCACCGGTCGCTGCAGAGGCGGGAAAAGAGGGGACACCCCTTGTATTGAGGGCCTTGTTCAGCGCCTCAGCAGGAAGGGTATGGGGAAGGTCTTTCTTATTATATTGGATCACAAAGGGAAAATCGTCTAAATTGATGCTGTGATCCGCAAGATTTCTCCTCAGGTTGTTTATACTTTCAAGATTGGAATCCATCATATCCTCCTGCGAGTCTGCAACAAAGACAACGCCGTCAGCGCCCTTGAGCACAAGCTTTCTTGTAGCGTTATAGAATACCTGGCCAGGAACCGTATACAGATGAAAACGAATCTTATATCCTTTTATCTCACCCGCATCCAAGGGGAAAAAATCAAAAAACAGTGTCCTGTCCCCATAGGTAGGAAGCGTAATCAGTTTACCCTTCTTCTCAGGCATGATCTTTTCATAAACGTGTTTTATATTGGTTGTCTTGCCGGAAAGACCGGGACCATAGTACACGATCTTTGCGTTTATTTCTCTTGAGGTATAGTTGAATAATGCCATAAATAATAAGAGACCCTTCGCTATGCTCAGGGTAACTGCGGCCATAAAGGTATTAAACTTTACTTATGGCCGCAGTTATTCTTACAAAAAACAGGAGGGGTGTCAACTCAACTTGCCGGGCCGGCAGGAAATGGCCTTAACAAGTGACATAATCGTGCCATTTACCGGAACCGGGACACCCAGTCTGACACCCTCTCTGCATACATAACCATTAAAGTAGTCAATCTCTGTAGACTTCCCTCTCACAAAATCCTCGTACATGGAGGTATGGAAACCGCGCAACTTCTGTGTGACGGCGATATGTTCATCCATCAGATCTGCTGAAAGCATGATCCCCTTCCTCTCTGCCACGGACCTGATCTCGTTAAACAGGCCATGGGCAATCTCTAAGGCATCCTTTGAATCCAGGATATAGTCAATCGGACCATTAAGAATGACTGTGAGGGGATTAAATACGGCATTCCAGCATAGCTTTTGCCACTTTGCCTTATAGATATCACGGGAGGATTTTGCCGGTACACCTGCATCTTTAAACATCTTAACGACAGTCTGCAACCGCTCACTCTCACTCCCGTCAAGCTCTCCAATGCTTAAAGACCCGGCCCCCTGATGCAAGATAACCCCTGGCTCTTCTGACTTAGCCCCTATGAAGGCGATCCCCCCCAGCACAAGGGCGTGGGGGAACCGCTTCAGGATATCCTCTTCGCTGTCAACCCCATTTTGCAGTGGAAGTATGACACTATCTTCTTTAATAATAGGTTGAAGGGCATTGAGCGCGGACTCTGTATCATACCGCTTAACCGCGATGATGATGAGGTCACAGGGGGTTAGCTCTTCCGGACTTGTAGATACCTTGGGGTGGATTGTCCATACCTCACCCTTACTCTTTACAATCAGCCCCTTTTTTTGAATGATTGGAAGACTTCTCGGGGTGACAAGATAAGAAACATGCAGCCCTGCCCTTGCCAAACAAGCGCCATAATAGCCGCCCACAGCCCCGGCACCCACAATCAAAATGTTCATCAATCTACCCCATCAATCTGCTTTATTTGGCTGCCTCATTTGGCCGACACATTCTATCATAACAGCATCACTTTATGTATTCCATTTTTTTTTCCGAAGATAGGTATGCGATACATAATATTAAGATTAAATTCCTACCAGAAAAGCAGGGACGCCATTCTGGCAAAAACCATCTTCAACTCATCAGCCATAAATGAACAGTACAGTAAGTGACAATGTCAGGTCCATTGAACGACGGGAATGGCAACTCTGGCTCTTAGCCCTTGTCCTTATCCTCATCTTAAGCACGATTACAATAGGAACATATTTCTTTCTCCTGGATGAGGCCTATCAGAATTTCAATTTAGTGCGTTCTATGGCCAACAGGGCACTGGTTGGACTCTGTGTCCTGATATTCCTCTTCTGCGCCTATATTGTTAATACACGCCGCATACTGGGAAAGATGCGGGACACCCTGGAATACCAGGCCATCCGCGATAACCTGACCGACCTCTATAACCGCCGGTATTTTAAAGACCGGCTGGATCAGGAGGTTGTCCGGGCAGGCCAGAATAAGTACCTCATGGCCCTTCTGATTTGTGATATTGATCATTTTAAGTCTATTAATGACTCCTGGGGGAATCAGGTTGGAGATGAGATGCTCAAGGCAGTAGCCCAGGTCATCAAAGAGGCTACCCGTGGTATGGACCTGGTCGCCCGTTGGGGAGGAGATGAAATTGTAGTGGCCTTGGCCAATACAACGCGAGAAGGTGTCTCCATTGCAACAGAACGTATTCGAAAGGGTGTCCGGAGGGTTGGGGAGAAGGCGCTTATCGATCTGGACCTCAGCATTGGGGTTGCCCTATTTCCAGAGCATGGGACCCATTCCGATGATTTGCTGCGCCTGGCAGACCGGGCACTCCACATTTCAAAAAAGAGTGGAGAAAAGATCCATGTGGGAGAAGAGGAATATCATATAGATGAAAAATCTGTCAAGCTGGTGTTTCAGCCCGTCATCGATGTGCGATCTAACCATGTCTTTGGTTATGAGGCCTTAGGCCGGGACCCTCAGGGCAAGTTAAACATCCTTGAACTTTTTAAGAGATACCAGGCCATTGGAAAACTTGAAGACCTGAAGTCTCTCTGCTTTAAGATGGCGCTCAACGCTGCAAGGGGAGCTGGATTACAGAAATTATTTATCAATGTTGATTTTAATATCCTTAGGAACATGAAAGAGATCTCTAAGCCCCAGGATATGGAGGTGATATTGGAGATCTCAGAGAAGGAGGTCCGGTTTTATCTCCCTCCCTTTTATTGCCCAACTCGTCCCTGAATATATCAAAATCGACCGGTCTACCATCTTGCAGTCTGTATCCTCCATACAATTCAGGGAGTTTCTGAAGGACCTCATCCAAGCCATGAGCAATTATTCAACCGAAGGGATCATAGCTGAAGGGATTGAGACAGAACAGGAATTACAGGTCGTTAAGGAATTAGGCCTGGACCTCATCCAGGGGTTCTTACTAGGAAGACCTCACGAACTGGCGTAAATCAAAGTCCATAGTCTTTCTTTTAATCTTACTCTAATCTTCACATCTGCATACTGTTTTCATGAGAAAACTAAGTGCAGGGTCTGTGGCGGCAACAACCATAACAAACAGATCAACGATCGCCCATATCTTGAATGTCATTAAATCCATTCAAAAGTCTGAGGGTCATTTTAACTGTTATGGAACTGGCGTAAATGAACATTGTGACCATAGCATCTGCCTGTGGAAGACTGACTGCCTTAATATCTCTAAGAAGAAGACTGTGTCATAGATCATTTATTATAGTCATCCGGTTACTCTGAACAACCACAATGCCCGTTTGCCATCAATTTAACTTGACTTGAGAAGACATATAAGGTTAAATAAATG
>JACROQ010000006.1 GCA_016214375.1 Nitrospirota bacterium
CAGTAAATCCAGAAGGTTCTATTCCTCCGTTTAGAACATAATATTTTCCGGTATCAACCATGTTAACAACATTCAGTTGTTGGCCTTTTTTAATCTCTGCAACTTCCCCCAACTTCACCCTTTGCCATTTACCCTTTAGATTTCCCTTTTTAATCAATCTATTGACCAACCATGAAAACCGCTTCTCCTTTGCCTCAACCAGCCTTTCCGTCTTTTCAATAGCGGTATCCCAAGTGCGCAGAGCTGCCGCAATATATTCCTGAACAATAACAGGGGGTAATGGAATGTGAAAGTGTTGTTTAAAAGTCGTTGGATTTATATTTGCCTGACTGATTGCGCGTGTAGATAACGCTTTGATCTGTCGCTGACCAGCGTTACTATTCATACAATAATTGACAAATTCAGGATCTGCCTTAGCCCTGTCTACAGTAAGTCGAACGATATATGAAGCAAAGACAGCATCTTCATCTTTATATACGATCCCAGACTTGCCGACCAAATCAGGACTGTTAGTTCGGTTTAATAAAATATCACCTTTCTTGAGTTTGTATGAATCAGCCTGCTCGTCAGTCAGGGTTACGCGTACCGAAGGGTCGATAACAACTTGCCCCCCTTTAATGTCCTTCATGCCAACTATCGGCATGGTGCCGTTTTCGACTCCGGGTAATGACAAGCCGTATTGTGTCGCTACGAGTATGTGCCCTATTGAGATAGATGGCCAGTTCACTTTCTCCCCTCCTACCTCTTGCTTTACATCTTGGACTTTTTCTTCTTTCCTCTCCATCGTTCGATATTCTTCCCCATTTCCTTCAAAACCCCTTCACCGTCCTCTTGAAGTGCTGCCTAACTTATTTAACTTTATCATCACAATGATGGTACAATGACATATCTTTGATATATCTTCCACGTAAGAATTTTATATCAATCAGGCATTATTGTATTCATAGGGGTATAAATATTATGCCTTATTTTCAATGGGTTACTCCATGTCATCCGTGAATTCATTTGCAAATTCACATCTTCTTCCTCATATGCAACTTACCAAAGTGCTCAATTATCCCATCAGGTATTGCTCTTGAACATCTTGGAACCTTTCTTCTTTTGTCTCAACTTCTCAATGTTTTTACCCATCCCCTTCACCTTCTTCAGAGTCTCTGCATGGGAGACAGCGCCGGTGTGGGCAAGGACATTTCGCTCGGAGGTCACGTCAAAGTTGTAGTAGGTAACTTCACAACGTTTGCCGTCGGCAGCAGTTATCCGGACATTCCGGATAACTGAATCCTCTGTAAGTTCATCCACAGTCAAGATGTCCCGAATGTGTTCTTTTATTGTACGCACATCCTTTTGAAATAGGTCGGTCATATCCTCCTGACCCGCTTGAGTTATAAAGTATTCCTTTACAACTGCAGTATCTTTTATCTTCCCTTCGGCAACCTGCCGAACTGTCATGTAATCCTTGACAGTTGCCCTCAGTGAGAAGAAATTGGTACTAATCATTCCTTCTTTCCCTCGATCCTTTTCTTTTCCCGCTCAAATTGCTTGATGGTTTTTCCATGTTTCGGCAGGTTTTCCGGCATGGTTCCACCCAATTCTTTGATAGCCTGACGAACCTTTTTTTGCACTCGCTTGCGGGTCTTCGACAGGTCCGTAGAGTCCGGACTCAACGCTTCAGCCTGGGTTTCAATGAATGCGGCGGTTGCTGTTCTTGTAAACCGTGTTTGTGATGGATTCAGATAATTTTCGCTGCTGACCACAGGTGTACCGGTCTTGGCCTCCAGCTCCCTGCGGGCGTTTCAGGCAATACTGCCGCCTTCCCGGGCAGCATGTTTGTTTTCGTGAAGACCCTGAGCATTTTTCTTTCTGGCGATCTCGGTGGTGCCGGCCTCGCCCAGCATGGTGAAGATCAACTCCAGGTCGGTCATGTGGTCTCGGAGATTGTTGCCGGTCTTGACCTGATCCAGTCCTTTTATGTTGCCGTGTTCTACTGGTGTCACGCCAAATGTGGCGCGGGCTATTTCAGCAGTGAGGATGGAGTATTCACGACCTTCCCTGACCCCTCGTTCTTTCCATTCATTGGTCAGCTCACCGCGAACAGCAATGGCGCGCAACCGCTTTTCAATCCACGCCGGTGAATAGCCTTTGGCTTCATAGAGTTCACGGGCCCGGAGGCTTGCCAGTTCCGGATCTTCTATCTCTTTTACCCGCTCGTACCCCACCTGCGCCAGCCAACGCTTGAAGGGTTCAGCCTTGAGTGAGGGGATGGATTGGATGATGCGGAAAATGCCTTCGGTGTTGGCGCAAACCATGCGTTGTGTCCCGCCGGATGTCTCTATGGGAAGGGTATGTACAATCTGTACCCACCCTTTACCGAGTTCAGGATCGCGCTGTTTCATGCGCTGAATGTACTGTTTGGGGTCTTTTGAGTCGACCAGTACCAGAACGACATCTTCGACCACAAACCACCATTCATTCTGGTGCCAGGTGCGGCGAATGCTTTTCTCCTGAAAGACAACAATCCTATTGTCCTGCTCTGTTACCGCTTCCTTCTTCTTGCTCATCGCTCTCCCTCCATAAGCCGCATCTTTCGTGGATTCATTTTCATATTCACGTCTTCATAGTAGTACAGTGTGAAGCTTTTCAGTGCATGGGTTGTCATTCTTCACCCTCAAGCTTCTTGGGTAACTCCTCGCTCTTTATCAATTTTTTCTCATCAGATTTCACCCGGCGTTCCAGCTTTTTCAGGTCTTCTTCCGGGGGGAGTTCTTCGGGTTTGATCCCACGTTCAACCAGCAGGTTGCGGACGCTCTGATTATTTTGGACGTGTTCGTCGGTAATAGACAATTCGCCGTGTAAATCATTCTGTGTCACATTATGGTTGGTGATTTCAGCGGCGAGGTTCTTGGCGGTAATCGTGATCGTTGGAAGGAAGTCGGCAAGCGGACGGTTTTCGGGAACAGAAAGCCGGTTTTTCATTATCTGAGTTGTGTTCCCTCCAAAGAGGGCTGCATCACCTTTTGATCTAATACGCCCGAACCCCTGTTCGTCAACGCCTCGCTCATAGATGTTTTTGGAAAGCTCAATTTCGGATTCGCGCAATTTCTGTCGGGCCTGGAGGCGCTCATGCAGTTGGATACGCTCCTCTATGATTTCCTGTTTCCGGGTCTGGATGGCAAAGTAACTTTGGGCAAAGGCAATCTGATCTTTTCGGGGGTCGCCATTCTGTGCAATCAGGTAGCAGGCATAGCGAGTGAGCATAATATCATCAACGGGTCTTTCTGCACCGGAACCGATCCTGACCATTTTCGTGACGTCACGAAAATGGTCAGAGACATTAACACCTGTTGTTTCGCAGGATGTTAGGGCCTTATCAATGACCTTCTTGAAATTCTCCCAGCGGTCGTATCCGAGGACTTCCTGCAAATCCCTGGCATACCAGAACTCTACTCCAGCCTCCGGCCAGACATTTGCAATACTGTCAAACTGCCTATGCAACTGGATTATCAGTTCTTTTTTCATTGGCAAACCTCCAATACCATGATTCTCGAATGTTACAAAACAAGCAATTATTATTCTTCAACTATCCGGTAATCCCGGATTTGGTTATCATTGCACCACTTCCTTGAGCAGGGCGGCCATCTTAGCCTTCACCTCACTCAACTCGCTTTCTAATTGATCTATCTCCTTCTGGACGGCAGCTACATCTATCTCCTCTTCTTCCTCAAAGGTATCAACATAGCGCGGGATATTAAGGTTGAAATCATTCTCTTTGATTTCCTCGAAGGGTGCGACATGGGCATATTTATCAACATCCTTGCGGGCCTTGCAGGTAGCAACAATCTTTTCAATATGCCCTTCCAGAAGGAGATTCCGGGTCTTGGCTGACTGATATCCCCGGCTTGCATCTATGAAAAGCACATTGCGGCGCTTCTCTCCGCTCCCGCCTTTTTCGCGTGAACGGTCGAAGAGCAGAATGGCTACAGGGATGGATGTGGTCGGGAATAGGTTGGCGGGTAGCCCGACAACCGCGTCGAGCAGATTGTCTTCGATCAACTTCTGGCGAATGCGTCCTTCAGCCCCTCCCCGAAACAGCACCCCATGTGGGACCACCACAGCGACCTTTCCTTCTTTTTCAAGGGCCGCTTCTATCATGTGGCTGATAAAGGCATAGTCACCTTTACTTTTTGGTGGAACACCGCGCCAGAAGCGGTTAAAGCGGTCATGTTCAGCTTCGTCCGCTCCCCACTTGTCGAGGGAGAAGGGGGGATTGGCAACGACGACGTTGAACTTCATGAGACGGTCTTTTTCCACCAAGGCCGGGTTGGTCAGGGCATTGCACCATTCAATGCGGGCGCTGTCCATACCATGCAGAAACATGTTCATGCGGGCGAGCGCCCAGGTGCTTCCGTTCACTTCCATGCCGAAGAGGGCAAAGTCCTTGCCGCCCACCTCTTTAGCCGCCTCGACCAGAAGGCCGCCGGAGCCGCAGGCAGGGTCGCAGATGCGATCACCGGCCTTAGGTTTGATAAGCCTGGCAAGAAGTTCTGAAACCTTGTGCGGGGTGTAGAACTCTCCGGCCTTCTTTCCGGCATCAGATGCGAAACGCTCAATAAGATAAATATAAGTGTTCCCAATGACGTCTTCCGAGACACGACTTGGCCGCAAGTCGAGTTGCGGCTTGTTGAAGTCTTCCAGGAGATGCTTTAACAAGCGATTTCTGTCTTTGGTCTTTCCGAGATTAGCCTCGCTGTTAAAATCAATATTGCGGAACACCCCCTCCAGCTTGGCCTTGTTTGACTCTTCAATTGCATCCAGAATAATATTGATCAACTCACCAATATTCGCCCTGGTTCTCCGCTCGCAGAGGCTGTAAAAATCTGCATGGAATTGCTCTTTCTGGCCTGTGTCCTTATCCTCATAATTTACGTAGGGCAGTGTAAAACGTTCCCGTTCGAGCTTCCGCCTGATACGCTCATCGTTATCACCATACTGCTTCTTATATCCCTCGTAATGGTCTTTCCATACATCCGAGATATACTTCAAAAACAGCATAACAAGGATATAGTCCTTATACTGAGCCGGATCAACCGGTCCCCGGAAGGTATCGCATGCCGCCCATGCTATGCTATTAATTTCCTCCTGCGAAATATTTGTGGCCATGTTATTTCTCCTTCCTGGTCTTAATTGCTTTTAAGGATATTGCATTTATTAATAATAAGCGCCTTTGCTGAAGTTCAATGCGAAGTTTTCTTTCTCTTCCCATTAGCCGGCTCAACTCGACAATGCTATGCTGAGTAGCCATATCCGGCACTTCTACGGTGAGCCCTTTGAAAGCAGACAAGGTAACAAGAGGCATATGCGTACCGCGGCGGGCGATATTGTGGAGGTATTCCTGTGCCGGAGTCTGGTTCATATACCACGCAAGATACTCGGGTAAAATAGTCGCATTCTTTCTCCTTATAACAAAAAAATGACTTACCACTACTACTGTGTCCTTGAGGTCATCGACTATCGCAGCAGCCCAGTTCCGGTGGCCCCGAGAAAGAAAGAGGACGTCACCCTGGTGAATCAGATATCGATCCACTGGCTTATCAACTCTTACTCGTGAAAGGCCTTCCTTGTTAAGAATATGATTCTCATCAAAGTCCCGAATCTGAATCACCCAGTTAGTGCCATTGTCAACAGGTTCGATCTTTTTTCTAAACTGGTATCCGAGCTGAATATCTGCGATTTCTGTAATCTTCTTTTTCATATAGACTTAACCACGTTTACCAAAGCACTCAGTCCGAGTGGAGACCATAAGCGCTGCCTTTATGATACAGGGTCTTTTTATTGCTCCAACCTTTCTGTAGAGATATCTTCCATACTGCATTAAGAATATAATTGAAATATTTGGAATTGTCAAGTTTTGTTTTGAAGTATTTTTTATACCCAATTATATATTTGTGGCTTAGCTTGATAACTAATTGAATTTATGTGATTTTTTTCACCGAGATTGGTATAGAGTTGTGAAAGCTCGCATTCTCCGCAAGGCAAAGGACAACCCCTTTTAGATAAAACCTATCTGACGAGCAAGCATCGGAGGAGCAAAGTCATATGTCATTTATAATGATCATGGCTTGTACTTCGCACAATGATCAGGATGCTCTGGGGTGTTGAGTGCTGTTCTCATATTCAACTCCATCTACTTATGTTGTGTTAGAAGGATTCTTCTTTGAATATGGTTTGAGACCACGACCCGGCGGGCCTATCTCAATATCACCCCGCAGGTGGAAGAGGCCCTGAAAAAGAGCGGGATCCGTGAGGGCCTTTGTCTGGTGAATGCCATGCACATCACAGCCAGCGTCTTTATCAACGACGATGAACAGGGGTTAGTCGAGGACTATGATAATTTCCTGGAACAATTGGCCCCTCATGCGCCCATCGCCCATTACCGGCACAACCGGACCGGCGAGGACAATGGCGATGCCCACATCAAGCGGCAGTTTATGGGCCGGGAGGTCGTGGTGGCCATCACCAATGGAAGGCTTGACTTCGGGCCGTGGGAGAGGATCTTCTACGGCGAGTTCGACGGCCGCCGGCGCAAGCGGGTGCTGGTTAAGATCATCGGGGAATAGCCCCGCGCCTCACATTTCATTGAAATTTATCCCCCCATAGGTTATCATGTCTCTATGCAGGGGATATTTATTACGTTTGAAGGGATTGAGGGGTGCGGGAAGACGTCTCAGGCCCATCTCTTGAGTCAACACCTCGAGAAGCAGGGTTATAAAATAGTCATGACCCGCGAGCCCGGGGGGACCCCGATCAGTGAGGCCATCCGGGAGGTCCTCCTTTCAACGGATTTCATGAAGATGCACCCCCACACCGAGGTCCTCCTCTACCTTGCCAGCAGGGCCCAGCATATCACCGAGGTCATCACACCGGCGCTCCAGGACGGTAAGATCGTGATCAGCGACAGGTTCGACGACTCGACCTTTGTCTATCAGTGCTATGTCCGGGGGATAGACTTGAAGACAGTGGAGGCCATGAATCACTTTGCCACCGGCGGCGTCTCTCCGCATACCACCTTTGTGCTGGACGTTGATCCTGTGGAGGGACTGCAGCGGGCCAAATCACGCAATCAAAGGCACGCGCGCAAAGAAGACAGGCTGGAGAGGGAGGCCATCGAGTTTCATCAAAGAGTGCGAGAGGGGTATCTGAAAAGGGCCCGGGAATATCCAAAGAGGATATATGTCATAAAATCGGACAGGGATAAAGAAGCGGTGCATGGGGAGATCAGGGAAATCGTTGAGGGCATCGTGGAAAAGGGAAAGAATGTATGAGCTTTGATGAGATAAGAGGCCAGGAAAGGGCCATCAAGATCCTCAGGCAGACCATGGCCAATAACCACCTTGCCCAGGCCTATCTGTTCCACGGTCCCGATGGGGTGGGGAAAAAGAAGACGGCCATTGCCTTTGCAAAGGCCCTCAACTGTCATACGCATTCAGAGGATGCCTGCGGTCATTGCCTCTCCTGCCGGAAGATCAGCGAGGGGATTCATCCGGATGTGACGCTCCTCCAGCAGGAAAAGGGTGAGATCAAGATTGGGGCCATCAGGGACATCATCAACGGGATGATCTACAGGCCCCTTGAGGCCAGGAAGAGGGTGGTCATCATCGACGAGGCGGACAAATGCAACCTGTCGGCCTCCAATGCCTTTCTGAAGACCCTTGAAGAGCCGCCAGTAGAGACGGTCATCATCCTGGTGAGTTCAAACCCTGATCTGTTGCCGCAGACGGTGCTTTCACGATGCCGCAGGGTCTCTTTCAGAAATATCCCCGTCCGGATTATTACAGAAATTCTGGTAGAGAAAAACGGGCTTGCCCCTTCGGCCGCAGAGAATGCCGCTTATCTGGCCGACGGGAGTATCGGTAAGGCAATCGCCCTGGCATCCACCGATGTCCAGCAAGTCAGAGGGGACATACTGGAAGGGCTTGCCGGAAAAGAGGGGGCGCCGGGGATCTTATTCGACCTGGCGGAGAGGTATTCAAAAGATGAGGGGCTCTTCTATGACGCCCTCTACTGGTTCTCCACATACTTCAGGGATATCCTGATCCTGAAGAGCGGGGGGGAGTTAGCCCTCATCATCAACAAAGACCTGCATGCGTCTTTATCAGAGATAGGGGATAAAATAAGCGTGGAGGGATTACTGGATATATTGAGCTTTATCCAGTCCATCTATAAAGGCCAGGAGAGGAATATGAACAGACAGCTTGCCTTGGATGTGCTGGGAAACAAGATAATGGAGGCAGTGGCTTAGCTCAGACAAAGCGCTGAAGATAATCTATGGAAGTCGAAAACATCACCATTCAGGATGCAGGGATAAAGATCGTCGGTATACGGGTCAGGGACCGGGGGATGATCGTACACTACGATCCCCAGGATATTTATGCGCTCCCGGGCAACTATGTGATCGTGGAGGCCGACAACGGAGAGGAGATCGCCCGTGTCGTATCGTCGCCGAGATATATCCTGCGGGTATTAAATAACAAGCCCTTAAAGAAGGTGCTGCGGATCCCTTCGCAGGAGGAGATTGCGAAGCTGGAAGAACATGCCAACGTGGAAAAGGAGGCCTATTCATACTGCATCGGACGCATCAATGACAGGAGGCTTCCGATGAAACTCGTCAATGTGGAATATACCTTTGACGAGAGTAAGATGGTCTTCTACTTTTCTGCCGATAGCCGTATCGATTTCAGGGAGCTTGTCAAGGACCTCGCCTATAAATACAAGGCAAGGATAGAGATGAGACAGGTGGGTATCCGGGATGGGGCCAGGATGCTCAGCGGCTACGGCCTTTGCGGGAGGCCCCTCTGCTGTGCCACATTCTTAATGGAGTTTGAGCCGGTATCCATCAGGATGGCCAGGGATCAGGACATGGTCATCAACCCCGTCAAGATATCCGGCATGTGCGGCAGGCTGATGTGCTGTATCGCCTTTGAACATGGAGTCGAGGATGAAAAAGGGTAGGTACATCACGACCCCGATCTATTACGTCAATGACGTGCCCCACATCGGACATGCCTATACCACGGTGGCCGCTGACGTCATCGCGAGATACGACCGGATGTGCGGTCATGAGGTCTTCTTTCTGACAGGCACAGACGAGCACGGCCAGAAGGTCCAGGAGGCCGCAGCCAGGCAGGGGCGGCCGCCACAGGCTTATGTTGACGGGATGGTCGGCAGGTTCCAGGGGCTCTGGAAGGCATTGAACATCTCAAACGACGACTTTATACGAACGACCGAGGAGCGTCATATCAGGGTCGTTCAGGGGGCATTAGATCTTCTCTATAAAAAGGGGGAGATCTATTTAGACTCCTATGAAGGGTGGTACTGCCTTCCGGATGAGCGGTTCTGGATGGAGAAGGACCTTCAGGAGGGCAAATGCCCTGATTGCGGCAGGGCCGTCGAACAGATCACCGAGAGTAACTATTTTTTCCGGATGAGCAAATATCAGGAGTGGCTCATCGAATATATCAAGGCCCATCCGGATTATATTCAGCCTTCGGTCCGGAGAAATGAGGTCCTGGGATTCTTACAGAAACCGCTGGGAGACCTCTGCATCTCACGCCCTAAATCAAGGCTTTCCTGGGGTATCCCCCTCCCCTTCGATGAAAACTATGTCACCTATGTCTGGTTTGATGCCCTGGTCAACTACATCTCTATCCCCGGCTATCTTGCGGATATGGACCGCTTCCGCAAGTGGTGGCCGGCAGACTTTCATCTGATCGGGAAAGATATCCTCACGACCCACTCTGTCTACTGGTCTACGATGCTGCGGGCCCTGGACATCGAGCCTCCAAAGACGATCTTTGCCCACGGCTGGTGGACGGTAGAGGGGGAGAAGATGTCGAAGAGCCGGGGCAATGTCGTGAATCCGATTGACGTGATCCGGGAATTCGGGGTGGACCCCTTCCGCTATTTCCTCCTCCGCGAGATGACCTTCGGCCTGGATGGGGACTTCTCGAAGGATGCGATGGTACGCCGGATTAACGGAGACCTTGCGAACGACATTGGGAATCTCCTCAGCAGGACCCTCTCCATGATCGAGAAATATTCTGGCGGCATTGTACCGGCGTCACAGGGGGCAGAGACCCCGCAGGACACGGCCCTCAGGAAAGGGGTGGACGGACTGTCTGAAAGGGTAGACCATTTCATGGAGGGGATTGAGTTCAGTAAGGCCCTGAGCGCCGTCTGGGAGGTCATCACCTCGGCGAACCGGTATATCGATGAATCCGCGCCATGGGCGCTGGCTAAGGATGATGCAAAGAGGGCCTGCCTGTCTACAGTCCTTTACAACTCTGCAGAGTTATTGCGCATCGTCAGTCTCTATATATACCCCTACATGCCGGAGACTGCCGGAGAGATGTGGGGACAATTAGGGATAGAAGAGGACATCGCCTCGGCCGGCCTTCAGGAAGGGCGCCGCTGGGGCGGGCTTAAACCAGGGCTCAGGATAAAAAAGGGGAAGGCGCTGTTCCCCCGGATCGAAAAGATCGAAAAGACTGAAAGGATCTGGAAGATGGAAAAAATAGAAGTCAGTACTCAGAAGTCAGAAGAGACCATTGCCATTGAAGACTTTGCAAAGATCAAACTCCGCATTGCAAAGGTCGTGACTGCGGAAGGAGTCCCGGGTTCTAAAAAACTGCTGAAACTCCTGGTAGACCTCGGGGACGAGAAACGGCAGGTGGTGGCAGGGATAGCCGCACACTACAGGCCGGAAGAGCTCATCGGAAAGAGTATCGTCATCGTCGCAAACCTGAAGCCGGCAAAACTGATGGGGATAGAATCCCAGGGGATGATCTTAGCTGCAAGCCAGGGAGAGGTCCTGTCCCTGATAAACCCTGAGAAGGATATCCCGCCAGGATCTATCGTAAAATAGTCCACAAAAATGCCTACTCTGCCTATTCTGATAGATACCCACTGCCACCTGACCATGAGTCAATATGATCCCGACAGGTCCGGGGTGATCCAGCGGGCCAGGGATGCCGGTGTCACACGCATGATCACCATTGGCACGGACCTTGAGGACAGCCAGAGGGCGGTCGCCCTTGCAGAGGGGCATGACTTTATGTCCGCCGCCGTGGGCATACACCCCCATGATGTCAGGGAGATTAAAGACCCGGAGGCGGCGTATCAGGCATTAAAGTCCCTGACATCCAACAGCAAAGTTGTAGCCTTAGGCGAGACCGGACTGGATTACCACTACATGCACTCCCCGGCCCCTCTCCAGCAGGAGCACTTCAGGATCATGATCAGGATGGCAAAGGCGTGCGGCCTTCCGCTGATCATCCACACCCGCGAGGCTAAAGAGGATACCTTGAAGATCCTCAGGGAAGAGATGGGAGACCGGCTTCGGGGTGTGTTTCACTGCTTCTCCGGAGATATGGAGATGGCAGAGACGGCGCTGGCGATGGGATTCTATCTCTCCTTCTCCGGCGTGGTCACCTTCCAGAATGCCCAGAATGCAAAGACGATCCTTGAGATCGTCAAGGCAGTCCCGCTGGACCGGATCCTCATTGAAACCGATGCCCCCTTCCTCACCCCGCACCCCCACCGGGGAAAGAGAAACGAACCGGCCTACGTCCGGTACGTCGCTGAGAAGGTGGCGGAGGTCAAAGGCCTTTCCATCGAAGAGACCGCCAGGGCCATCTTCGTTAACGCCGCAACACTCTTCAACCTGAACCTCGAAAATACCCCTTGAGCCCGATAAATCGGGCAACTACACCGGTTGCGTCGTTGCCAGCCAAGCTCCTGTAGTTGCCCAATTCATTGGGCTTTAAGCAACTCAAAAATATCTCTAAGTGCCCGTCATTCCCACGGAAGTTGGAATCCAGACCTCTGCCTGCATTCCGAATTCCCGCTTGCGCGGGAATGACATTTTCATGTTCCGCAGAGCTCACTATTTAGCCCTATATAAAAAGCCAAAATTTTGATAGAATACACCGGCCACCAGAACTTCCTTTGATTGTACAGACATTCAGGGATGTGAGGGAGTGAGGATTTCTTCAAACCTCTTGATGAGCAAATTCGGATACTGTTTCTGCAAAACCAGAAACTCGAGCAGGCCCGCGACCTGTTGCTGCCGCGCCTGATGAGCGGAGAGATTGAGGTATGACTTTCGCGGGAAGCGGAATATATAGCAACTACATTGTATATGTAGACGAAAGCGGCGACCACAGCCTGGAATCCATCAATCGTGAATACCCCTTATTCGTGCTCTCGTTCTGCGTCTTTCGCAAGGAGGTTTATGTTGACACGATTACCCCGGCCGTCAGGAAGCTTAAATTTGACATCTTCGGCCATGACATGGTAATTCTGCATGAACATGATATCAGGAAAAAGGCGGGGGCCTTCTCAAAACTCAGTAAGGAGCCCCGCGAGGCATTCATGACAGCCCTGACTGACATCATGGATAGCGCAGACTTCACCTTGATCGCAGTGGTGATCAATAAGTTGAATTTAACGGCAAATTATGTAACTCCTGCACATCCATACCATTTAGCCATGGAATTCGGGCCTGGAGCACCTCTATAGATTTATGAAGGGGAAAGGGCAGGATGAGCGGCTGACATATCTTGTATGCGAATCCCGGGGGATAAAGGAAGATAATGAATTGGAACTTGAATTCCGCCGCATTGCTGACGGGGAAAATTACTTCAGGAGGTCACTCCCCTTTGACATCATCATCGTGGATAAAAAGACCAATTCGGAAGGGTTGCAATTAGCAGATTTGACGGCGCGCCCTATAGGGCTTTCGGTATTGCGACCTAATCAGACTAACCGTGCCATGGAGATACTGGAAAAGAAATTATATCGGGATGGCTCTGGCAGGATAGATGGATTTGGATTAAAACAATTCCCATAAAAAGCGAAGGGCCTCCGGGTAGTCCCAGAGACCCAGCGCCGATCGGGTAGTCCCAATCCATTTCTAACATTAGTATGTCATGGGGAAATATGTATGTCAAGAAATTAAAGGATTTTGCAGGTGATCATCTTGATGTCTCCCTGGCTGCCTGATAATCTGATGAAAACTCATCCCAGGTGGGTGCAGAAAAGATCGGGCGGGAGATGACCAGGATGCTATATATAAAAAAGCACCTCATAAGATACAGGAGACACTTTAATGGAGGCATGACTTATGCGAATTGATAAAAGCATGCAACTGTTCCTCAAAGAATTATCTGACAAACGAAGCCCCAAGACGGTCCAAAAATATCAGGATGTTTTAAGCCTCTTCCATGACTATCTCGCGAGCTACGCTGAACTCTCATATGAGGAACATAAAGATAAAGGCATCGTCCTGACTGCTGAAACTCAGGAACTGGACGATGGGCAGGTCTCAGACTTTCTCGAATGGTTTCTCATCAGAAAGGTCATCGGCCCCTACTGGCTGATGACCTCAGCGCCAGGGATCATGAAGGCTTACATCAAGTGGCTTGATAGCAAAGGGTTGCTTGCTGAAGGCTCCATGGATGATATCGTTGAAATCTCCAGGAAAACAACCAAAGACCTGCCGAGAGTCGAGAAGGCCGCAAGTTTGCTGTATACACTGTGCGATAAAAACAGCGATAGATTTTCAGGGCATGATTTCAAAGATGAGAATTACAGGGAAGGTTACGGCGTAGTCACAGGAATGATCGAAGACAACCTTCACCTCAACTATGACGGCGAAAAAACAGGCCCGATCCAGATCACAAAAGAGATCGCCGCATGTCTGAAAAAAGGGGATACAGTAAACCTTGTTGTCGT
>JACROQ010000076.1 GCA_016214375.1 Nitrospirota bacterium
CCTGAAACTTTTCTATAGAAACCACAGAGGCCGTCTCTCCTTCCGGTAATATTCGCAGCCCCTCCCCTTTTCTGACGAGTTCCAATATTTTTCATGCAAAATTTGTGCACAATTTATTGACTTTCCAACCGTCAAGGTTTATTTTAGGAATATGCGTTTCCCAATCAGTAAGATGACCAATCAGTAAGATGAAATGAACAATAAGAAAAAAGAATCTGAGAAAAAGGAAAAGAAATTGGGGGAGACGGGGCCTAAATTCAAATTCCCCCTCCTCTATATTGGCCTGGCCCTTTTCATCTATTTATTAATTACCACCTATCTGCTGCATCAACCTCAGAAAGGGGAGGAGATTGCCTACAGCAAATTTAAGGAATTCGTGGCACAGAAGAAGGTTGCTAACCTTATCATGACCCCTGAACACATCAGCGGGGAGTTGAAAGGTATCTCCTGGACAGAATTATACCCTGGTAAAGAGATTCCTCCCGGCAAGCCACAGGCCCCGGAACAATTTATAACAATACGGGTAGAGGATCCTGACCTTGTCAATCAACTTGAGTCCTTCGGGATAGCATATTCCGGCGGCATAGAGGCAAAGAGCCCCTGGGGAGACCTGATCTTCTGGGGCGCCCTCTTAGTGGTCCCCCTTGTGATCTGGATGGTTGTGCTACGTCGTATCAACCCTGCAAGGGATATGATGCAGATAGGCAAGTCGAAGGCAAAGGTCTATGTAGAAAATAAGACAGGCACCGCCTTTGCGGATGTCGCAGGGTGTGATGAGGCCAAAGAGGAGTTGGAAGAGGTCGTGGACTTCTTAAAAGAGCCCCAGAGGTTCACCTCGATCGGGGGGCACATACCCAAGGGGATACTCCTGGTAGGCCCACCCGGGACCGGGAAGACGTTATTGGCCCGTGCCGTGGCAGGAGAGGCGGGGGTGGCATTTTTAAGTATGAGCGGTTCGGACTTCATCGAGATGTTCGTGGGGGTTGGGGCAGCAAGGGTACGGGATCTGTTTCAACAGGCAGAAAAGCTGGCGCCCTGTATCATCTTTATCGATGAAATAGATGCCCTGGGAAAGGTGCGGTCTGCGGCCCCCATGCCCGGAGGTCATGAGGAGAGGGAACATACCCTTCAGCAGCTCCTCGTAGAGATGGATGGTTTTGACACCAAAAAGGGTGTGATTATCCTTGCGGCTACAAACAGACCAGAGGTATTAGACCCTGCACTCCTGAGACCCGGCAGGTTTGACAGACATGTGGTTGTCGATAGACCGGACATCAAGGGGAGAGAGGCTATCCTCAAGGTGCATACACGGTTAATGAAGATGGGTAAGGATGTGGAGCTGTCTGTCATCGCCGCACGAACCCCCGGGTTTGCAGGGGCAGACCTCGCCAATCTGGCCAATGAGGCGGCATTACTGGCGGCCCGTCGCAGAAAGAAGACCATCGGCATGGCCGAATTTGAAGAAGCCATTGACAGGATCATCGCAGGCCTTCAGAAGAGGAGCAGGGTGATTAACCCAAAAGAGAAGAAGATCGTGGCCTATCACGAATCAGGACATGCCGTTGTTGCCGCATCTCTTCCAGGAACAGACAAGGTACATCGGGTCTCTATCATTCCCAGAGGGGTTGCTGCCCTGGGGTATACCTTACAGCTCCCCACAGAGGACAGGTATCTGATGACCTACTCAGAGCTTATGACAAAGCTGGCGGTATTGCTTGGCGGGAGGGCTGCCGAGGACCTCATATTCAAAGAACGTTCAACAGGGGCGGCAAATGACCTTGAAAGGGCGACAGATATCGCAGAGAAGATCGTGAAGGAATATGGGATGAGTGAAAGATTAGGACCGATGGTGTTTGATAGCACAAACCGCGAGCAATTCCTGACCGGGATGTTCCAGCCCCCATTCCGCAAATATAGTGAGAAGACAGCCCAGATGATAGATGAAGAGATCACGCACCTGATAAAAGACACCTATGAGAGGGTCTATAAGCTCTTGGAGGAAAAGAGAGAGCGGCTCGAAAGGCTCGCAAAGCTTCTCTGTGATCAGGAGGTCGTGGAAAAGGAAGAGCTTGAGGATATACTCTCAGGGAAGGCCTGACGCATAAGATGCATAATAGGAGGTCTTTGATTGCCTTGACTTCATCATATTATTAAGGTTACATTAGCATTATGAAGACTTTACTATACAAAGCGGTTTTTACTTACGATGACATACATCGCCTCCCTGAGGGTAACTATGAAATTATAAATGGAGAAAGGCGTGATATGACACCGACAGGCTTTGAGCATGGAAGTTTTGAGGGTAAGTTTTATGAACTATTGACCCGCCATCTGAAAGACAAAGGATACGTGGCAGTCGGGGAAATCGGCATATTAATAAACAAAACCCCCTTAAAGATAAGGGCTGCTGATGTGGTATATATCAGCAAGAGGAAAAGCCCCGAGATGCCAAAAGGCATCCTTGAAACTCCTCCTGATTTAATTATAGAGATCATCTCTGAAAGCAATACGGCGTGGGAGATTACTGATAAAGTAAAAGATTATCTTTCGGTAGGGGTTGAGAGGATAATCCTTGTCGACCCTCTGACACAGACTGTCAGTCTGTATCAAAAAGGAAAAAGAGAGGCAACCTTATTTGACTTTGAAGAAGAAGTGACCCTGATCGAGGGTATTACCCTGAGAATAAAAGAGATACTCACTTAACCATTCTTGACAACCTCGTAAAAAATCTCGACAGCGGACGGCTTCGTAAAAAGCTCCATATGCAAGGCGCGCAAATCCTGAGGA
>JACROQ010000077.1 GCA_016214375.1 Nitrospirota bacterium
TTACGATTTACGATTTTAGATTTACGATTTTATGTTTTAAATTGTAATTCGTAAATCGTAAATCTAAAATTAAATTATGCCTCTTCAACCTTCTGTATATCCACACCTGTCTCGTAGTAGACGCGGTTGCTTGTGTGGTTTCCGGTATATACGATGTGTCCCTTCTTGCCGCCGACCATCTCCAGTGGATTAAGGAACTCGCAGTTGAGGTTGTTGTAGTGTGTCCAGTTCTTAGACCACTGATGGTCCCAGCCGTGCTCTGTAAAGACTATGTATGGAGGCAGCCCGGGCCATTCCTTTGCCCTGGCAAACCACTCGCCCATGTGGTTGAAGACCTTTACCATATCCATGTCCTTTATCCCCTTCTCTCTCATGACCTTTGGATTGAGGTATAGATAGACATCGCCCCTCTGCAGCCTCATAAGCCACTGGTTCTCTCTGTAGGACGAATGGATGCCCCATTTTGTGTGGGGAAAGTTCATGACAAATTCATATGGTCTCCCATCCGGCCTCCTCGGCGATTGCGGCCCTCCCCTCCATTTGTCCGTATACTGGGGCTTAGGGGTCATCTGGTTCAGCTTGATGTGATACTCATGGTCAACATAGAACTGGAACCTTCCGGTGTTGGTCTTGTTCGGTTTCTTCTCCCTCACCTGCCATGTCATGGACCTTGCAGGGGCGTCGTCCTCGTAGTTGCCGTATTTGGCAGGCCCCCTGAACTTCACATACCCGTCCTTTACGAACTTCTTATAGCCTTCCTCGCCGCCAAGGCCTTTGGACTTCATATTGTGCCACTTTAATGCCTTTTCATCGGTATCCAGCTCGCCGTTCTGTATATACTCGTCATGTATGGTTTGGAGGTCTATGGTCCGCTTGACCTGCTTTGTCCCGCTCCAGTATTCATAGGGTATGTCCTTAATGCCTTTTGCCTTCGCCTTCTCCTGGATAACCTTGGCAAGCCCCGCGTATATCTGCCAGTCTGTCCTTCTATCGAACATGGGTTTTACCGCCTGGCCGAAGAGGGTGAAGAAGGGGTTGACCGTGGTTTCCCTGCCATCCCACCTCTCGTAGTCTGTCGCAGCTGAAAGGACATAGTCCGCGCTCTGCGCCGAGCCCGTCATCCTTAATTCGGTGCAGATGAGGAGTTCCACATGCTTCAGGTAGTTCTCCCTCCACCACTGCTGGCCTGTCTTGTTGCGGTAGTTGTTGCAGGAGTGCCAGATGGCTATCCTCGGGGCCTTCTTTGTGATGACATCGGACAGGTATTTCTTCTCAATTGCGTCCTTGAGAAATGCCTCCATGTCGTTCACATCAAAGCCTGTCTGCTCCTTAAGCGGGGTGTTTGAAAAATACTTTTTGCTCCTATCTAAGGACTTGCCCCAGTAGGCTTCGTGATAGATGCCCATGCTGATCGCCTGCTTACCGCCCTTTTTCGGCTCATTTATCCCGAATTCCGGCTTTGCGGGCTGGTCAGGGAAGTGAAGGCCGCTGTTGACCCTCCCGCCTTCGAGTTTCATGCCTTCGTATGTCTGATGGTAGGCGCCTGGACCCCCGATCTGTCCGGTGAGGGTAAGTATTAGAAGCTTAAGCCTCTCCGACTGATACCCGTCATAGTGCTTCTGACAGTTGTATCCGTTGGTAATGTGGAGGGACTTTGACTCCAGCATCCAGTCTGTCATGGTTCTTATAACCGAGGGATGTAGCCCAGTAGCCTCCCTGACAAGGGAGCTATCCATATCATATCTTGCCAGCCCCTCTTTTGTCTTTTCAAAGACGGTCGTGCATTCTATTGTCTTGCCGTCGGCTGTAGTTACGGTAAATTTCCCCTCAAGCACAGGGTCATAACCGAGCTTGGCAATATCAAGGGTCTTTTTATCGTCAGGGCTTTCCATACAGCCTGGCGCCTCAACGGCCTGGTTGGTCTTTGTGTCCCAGAAATAATACTGGAGCTCCTTGCCGTCCGGCTTCATATCCTTCTGTGTTAAGAATTTCTTGTTGTCAAGCCTTACGAGGAAGGGTAAATCCGTCTGCTCCTTCATGAAGTCCGCATCGTATTTCTTCTCCTTTATGATGGTGTTGCAGATTGCCGCCGCGAGATACGAATCGCTCCCCATCTTTATGGGGACATAGAGGTCTGCTGCCTGCGCGGCAGTAACATTGTGGTTCGGGTCAACCACAATAATCTTTGCGCCGTTATACTTTGCCTCATGGGCAAAATGCGCGTCAGGTATCCTCATGGCAGTGAAGTTCTGTGTCCACCCTACAAGGCAGTCTGCTGTGAACCAGTCATCCAAATTAGAGCCGATCCTTCCTATCATGACCGTATGGCCTCCTGGATAGGCGTCGCCCACCATGGCGGAAACCGGGGTGTTCATGAGACCGAGAAGCCCGGCGAACCTTTCGCAGCTGCCCTTTGAGAGCTGGGAAAATGGTCTTGCTGTGAGGACCCCGGCCCCGGCATCCTTGAGGGTAATATCTATAATCTTATCCGCAATCTCGTCAAATGCCTGCTCCCAGGTTATCCTCTTCCACTTCCTTCCGCCCCTTTCGCCGACCCTCTTCATGGGGTATTTGAGGAAGTTTCCCTGCTTCATATAGTCTGCATAGGTAATTCCTTTCTGGCATCCCCTCGGTGAAAAGGATGGTATTTTTCCACCCGGACCAAA
>JACROQ010000011.1 GCA_016214375.1 Nitrospirota bacterium
AGAAGAGGTGGTGAACCGCGTGCGTTCCGGGGACACCATACTTAATTTACAAGAAATTAAGTATGGTATCCCCGGAATTAAAGACGTTACTGTGCTTGACCTCTGTACAGGTAGTGGATGTATAGCCATATGTATAGCCAAGGAGCTAAAGGAAACAATCCCCCTCTTTCCCCCTTTATTAAAGGGGGAAAGAGGGGGATTAAAGGTCTATGCGGTAGATATCTCCGGGAGGGCAATCGCAATAGCCCGGAAGAATGCTGAGCGACATGGGGTTGAGGACAAGATCACATTTCTTGTTGGAGATTTATTCAGTGCGGTAGCGTCCTTGGGACTGGAGGGGAAGATAGATCTCATCGTGTCCAATCCTCCTTATGTCTCAAAAGAGGCTATGGAAAGGCTCCAACCAGAGATAAAAGGGTATGAGCCGGTCCTTGCCCTCTATGGCGGTGAAGACGGTCTTGACTTCTACAGGCGGATCATCCGGGAGGCCCCGCGCTATCTTAAACGACAAGGGGGCTTGATCATGGAGATCGGTTTCAATCAGGCAGGGCATGTGAGAAAGCTTTTTGAAAAAGAAGAGGTTTTTTCCGGGATTGAAGTGAAAAGAGATTTAGCCGGAATCGAGAGGATCATCAAGGCATCATACCTTCCATAGCAGGCTGCTGAAAAAGTCTTTCTTCCTGTCATCCTAACCCTGAACGAAGTGAAGGGGAAGGATCTGATGTTTTTCAGATCCTTCGGGCGTTCGCCCTCAGGATGACACTTCGTGTCAGACCCTGTCACATCCCCGTTGGCAGCGATCGTGAATTCGATAATCACGACCCCTTTTAAGGTGGGGTTATTTCTCAATGCCTTCTTATAGATGAAATCCAAGCTCCCCCGGTGCGTGGTAACGACCTCTTTGATGGACTCCTGGCTCCTTCTCGGGTGAACCACCGAAGTGTCACCCCCCCCGGTACCACTGCCGCCCCCTCCGTCACCGCCATCAATCTGTTTGATCTCTATGTCCGTTACACCCCTTTCTCCGCTGAGGCTGCTTGAGGGCGTCCTTGTCGCGAGCGTCGCTGAGACATCGCCGATCCCCTCACTCCCTTTTAGTCCCTTCTCTTCCCCCTTTGTTGACGGAGGGGGAGGGATGGTCTTTTGGGGAGGCGATTGCCCCTGACGGCCTGCGGGTTGGGTTTTCCCTTTAGGAGACTGGATCAGCTTGTCCGCAGGGGCAGGGAGGACACTGCTGATCTCTTTATCCTCTATGATATTGTCTGCGGGTTTCTTTCCCCCCTTCATGGTCTTTAACAGGCCGCTGCTCCTGGCCACCTCCCGATTTTTTTCTTTAGCCAGGCGTCTCTCTTCCTCGATGTGTTTTTGCTCTTCGATGCGCCTGCGTTCTTCGGCCAGCCGTTTTTCTTCCTCCATGCGTTTTTGGTCCTCAATACGTTGGTGTTCTTCAGCCAAGCGCTTTTCTTCGTCTAAGCGTTTCTGTTCTTCGATACGTCGTCGTTCTTCAACCACGTGTTTTTCTTCTTCAAGGCGTTTTTGGTCCTCGATACGTTGGCGTTTTTCAGTCAGTCGTCTTTCTTCTTCTTGATGTTTTTGTTCCTCCATGCGTTGTTGTTCTTCAGTCAGGCGTTTTTTCTCCTCCTGGCGTTTTTGTTCTTCGGTACGCCGTTGTTCCTCAGCAGCGTGTTTTTCCTCTTCAAGGCGTTTTTGGTCCTCGATATGTTGGCGTTTTTCAGCTAAGCGTTTTTCTTCCTCGATCCGCTGCCGTTCTTCAGCTAATTGTCTCTCTTCTTCTTGACGTTTTTGTTCTTCGATACGCCGTTGTTCTTCAGACAAGTGCTTTTCTTCCTCGATACGTTTTTGTTCTTCGGTGCGTCTTTGTTTTTCAGCCAATCGTCTTTCTTCCTCTAATCGTTTTTGCTCCTCTATGCTCCGTCTCCGCTCCTCCTCTGATCTCTTCTGCTCCTCAAGCCTCTGTTTTTCTATCTCTTGTTTCTTGCGCTCTTCCAATAACTTTCGTTCCTCAGCCAATCGCTTCTCTTCCTGCCGCCTCTTTTGCTCATCAGTGAATTTCTGCTCTTTTACAGAGATCTCTGTAAGCTTTACGATCCTCTGCGGCTTTAGGGGTCCCTTTATTATCTTCGGGGTATAGGGGATCATCTCAATGAACAGGGCGAAAATAAAATAGACGAGGAGCGACAGGATCAGTATTTTTTTAAAGAGTGCATCACTGTTATCGCCTGATGGGGGGATCATAGGCCTTCTCTCTGGATGACAGCCAGTGTAATCACCGGATAGCCGGCCTTAGAACAGCTAACCATGACCTTTTTAAGGAGTGTAAAGGGGATCGTCTTATCCCCCATGATAATTATCTTCCCCTTAGATTTTGCGTCCTCTTTCAAGCCGGCGGCTTGAGAGGATAACTCCTTCTCCAGACTATCAATAGATGCCTCTGTGCTGCTCAGGACATCTCCCGCGTCAGCAATCAATTTATCCCCCACCAGGATCTTATCCGTTGTGACATAGACTACAGGGGCAGGCGCAGGCCTGTCAGTCGAGGTGGAGATGGGGAGACTTACAATATCCGGAATCTGGAGAGACTCCCCTTCGCCGGACACATGTATCAAAAGAAAGAAGACAAGGGTAGTGAAGATGTCCATCAGGGAGACAAGATTGAGTCCTGTATCCATCCTGAATTTATACTTATGCCTCTTGACCCTTGAAGGGACATATATCATAGTTCACCCAGCGATATATCCGGGAATCCTTCACGCACCGTGTCTATCGTCTCAACCAGAGTCTTATAGGATATGGAAGGCCGGCTCAGGATTGTCGCTCCCTTCTCTTCAGGATACTGTTTATGGAGCCTTGCCAGTAGTTCCGTGAGTTGTTCAAAATGGTAAGACCCCTTTTCATCCTGTTTATAGATTCCAAGCGGGGTCTCATTGTTCATCACAGCGATCTCATTCTCCTTGATCGAGATAATAAGCCCGAATTTATGAGGGGTGGCGATGCGGCTATTCCTCTCCGACGAGGCCTTCGATTCCGATGGAAGGGTAAGCTCGATAGCCGCCATCCGGGCAAATACCGCGGTCACTAATAAAAACGGGATCAGGATAACCATAAGATTCATGAATGCCGTTATCTGTAATTCCTTTTCTTCGTGGAGCCTGTGTTTTCTTAATGAAGGACGCGGCAGCATACGATTCACTCAGTGGTAAGGGCATTGACAAGTTTAATAGAAAAGGCATCCAGCATATCGACGATCTTTATAGTACGGGACTGGATATAGGCATAACAGAGCATGATAGGGATGGCCACTATCAGGCCAAAGGCGGTTGTATTCATGGCTACGGAGACCCCGTGTGCCAGCAGCGTGGCCTTCTGTGAAGGGTCTGCCGCTGTGATGGACTGGAAGGACTGGATAAGCCCTATGATTGTACCCAGCAATCCCAGGAGGGTAGAGACGTTTGCCAGGGTTGGCAGGTAATGCGTGCGCCGCTCCAACTGCGGCATGACGGCAAGCATGGCCTCTTCAATATAATTTTCTAATTCTTCCCGGTCCTTCTTTGTAAGTTTTGTGTTCATGGCCCTTTCCAATCCCGCCGCTAAGACCACCGGAAGCGCCGCCTCCGACTCCCTGCACTGCTGAATGGCCTCTGCCAATTGCTTGGACCGGATGTCGGGCTCTATCCTGCTCCAGAGGGCCCTGCCGTCTATCCATGCCCTGGAGAGGAAGATGATCCTCTCGATAATGATTGCCATCCCCACGGCCAGGGTCAGCAGGATCGGATACATAAAAAAACCACCGCTCTTAAAGAAATCAATGATAGCCCAGAATGTTTCCATAACTCCTCCTGCTGTTTTTTATTTTGACACCTTATTAAGCTGTTCCATATCTACAAAGTCAAAAATCTCTTCCTTAAAACTCCTCTGAAGTTCATGGGGCCTCTCCTCCGGCACTTCTGTGTCCTTCCAGCGTATCGGAAAGAATACATTCGGCCGTTCCAGGATGCCTACAATCTCCTCCTTTTCAAGTTCAATCCTCCTGTCTTTCTCCTTCTGTGCCTCTGCGTATATCCTGTCACCCCAGAGGGAGAGGATCAGAATCCCGAACAATACGACGGTCATCTTTAGTTTTGTGATCTTGTCCCTATCCTTTTTCCGATGATATCTATCCATACCAGGACATCCTCCCTCTTTCCACCCAACTGGACATATTCTTTATAATTTTTCAGGGCCTCTTCAGGCCTGTCTAAATACAATTCATACAGTATCCCGAGGTTTAAAAAGGCATCAGGAAAATCAGGCCTTATGGCGATGCTTTTCAGATAATCCTCCTCGGCCTTCTTCAATTCGCCATTCTCCCGGCGCCATATCCCCCGGCTGTTGTATAGCCCGGCGTCATCCGGCATCACCGGGGAGATATCCCCTGAAAACCGCTTTCCAGCCTCCTCCCGTTGATACCTTGCCGGTAAAAGCCCTGCAAGTCTTTCGTAGCTCTTTCTCACCCATGGATCATATATCCCGGCCTCTATCGTCCTTCGCACATTCCCCTCGTAAACAGTGATTGCCTTCTCTTCAAAGGGGTAGGCCTGTTCTTCTAAAAGGAAATCATATTCCTCAAGCTGCTCCGGTGTGAGTTCCCCTGGTCTCTCAGATTCCATGATAGCATTTTTGAGGTGTTCCAACATCTCGCCCATCCTGTGCGTGGCCTCAGTCGTGATATCACTGATACGATATTTGGCAGCAGAGGTATAGCTTGTTAGGGCCTCCTTAAGGAGGTCTTCTTTCTTTATTAAATTCTCTTCCAATGGCCGGACAAGTTTTATCCCTTCAAAGAGTGTCTTCTGATGGTCGCTTAGAATAAGCTGTGCCCTGGCCGCAAGCGCCGATTCCTCTATGGTAGCATCTGCCCCTGATTTCTTATGGATCAATACCACCCGCTCGTATAATCCCTTTGCGGCGTCAATATCTTTCACGGATTCCCTGCTGCCGGCTACCCTGTATGTCAATTCCAACATCCTGCGGCTTTCCGGGAATTTATCCCGGAATTTCCTGTAGTTATTATAGAAGCCGGTTAAATCCTTACCGATCTCGTACATGGATACTGCCCTGTAGGAGATCTCTTCTCTCAGATTAGAGTCCGGGGCGATCTCAGCGGCCTTTTCATAGACCTGAGCGGCCATTGTGTAATCCTTAAGCCGTTCTTTTATTCCCCCCCACTGTGTTAAGGCATCAAAGGTATATCGTGAGTCTGGATATTTCTGAAAAAGGAGGGCATAGGTCTTTATTGCCTTATCCCATTCCATGTCTTGTTCATAAAGTACCCCGGCGTCATATAAGGCGACAGGGGTGATATCCGAGTGGGGCACAGACTTGTATACCTTCTCAAAGGCCTCAGCGGCCTCTGTCGTCTTACCCTGGGCCTTCAGCTTCTCCGCCTGCTTGTATAACGAGGCGGCAAGCCCCTTTTCCAACAGGGGAAGGTCTTTCTTGTCACTCTCCGGGATGAGGGCAATAGCCTTCCTGATCTCCTCTTCACTCTTCTTATATTCCTGTTCTTTTAGAAAGCTCTCCGCAATAAACCTCTGGGCGAGGTATTTATCCCGGTCCGAAGATAGCTTATTTTCGACCAGCATCTGCGAGAGGTTTCTGACCTCCTCAAAATTACCCAGTTGGGAGAATATATCTATCCCGGTCCGAAGGGCCTCCGGACTCCTTTTGTCTTGCGGGAAGGTCTTGGCAAAACTCCGGCACATCTCTGCCAATTTGATGGTATAAGTGCTGTCAGTTCTGAGCGTGCCTGAGGGTTTTGCCAGTTTTTCCAGGGAGAGCAATGTCCCATAACCTGCCTCTGCGCTGAATTTAGAGGGTGGATAGCGATAGGCCACCTTTTCATACTCGATGAATGCGCGGGGATAATCCTTCATTTCAAAGAGGATCTCCGCCAACAGGAAATTGGCCTCTGTCGCTTCAGCCTCTTCGGGGAAGTTGGAGAGAAATCTCCGTAACCAGGCCAGGGCCTCTGTAAAATCCTCCCCCTTTTTGGACGAACGGGCGTTGGCATAACGGTGTCTTGTGATCTGTAGCATGTCATTCTTAACCAGGGCTTTATTGAGCTGTACAATCTCCTTTACCCGCTTCTGCGCACCCCGCCTGTTCGCTTTAAACCACAGGCCCTCTTCCTTGTACGTCTCTATAATCCTTATCCGTGCATTATAGGCAAGATCCGGCATGTTTCCGATGGTGTACGCCTCGACGATCTTTGACTGAAATGAGGGTGCATCCTCGTGAAAAGGATTTGTATTGACAAAGGCCTCATAGATCTCTGCCGCCTCTTTAAACCTGCCTGTCTCAAGATAGATATCCCCAAGTCTCCTGTAGATATAGGGTTCAAAACTCTGTATACCCCTCACCTTGAAATAGTCTGCAATTTTGGAATGTTCTCCCATGTAATCAAACACCAGGACTAAGGTCTTGATGGAATCCCATACCATATCCCGCTCTACAACCGAAAGCTCTTTGACCTCTTCTTTTCCTTCAGGGGTGAGTTTGACACCCTTTCTCTCAAGGAGTGAGATAAATTTATCCGCCGCGGCCTCGTAGTCTCTGTTCTGAAAGAGGGTCCATCCCAATTTGTAGAGGGCCTTATCATAGAAATTATAGTCATCCTTTTTTAAGACCTGCCGGTAGTAGGTGATCGCCTTGGGTCTGTCACCATATTGAAAGTAATATTCCCCCAGCCTGAAATACGCCTCGTGGGAAAATCTCCCGTTCGGGAAGCCCTTTACGATCCTTTCTAACAGTGCATTTGAGCTATCCCAGTCCCCCTCCTCCATGTAACCGCGCGCCAATTGATACAGGATGCCCTCATTTTCCGGCCGGTCAGGGTAGAGGTCCAATACCTCTTTGTAAAGCCCTCTGGATCTGGAGTGATTCACTTCCCCCCTCTTCCGCAGATAGGTGTTTTCCTCAATCTCCATATAGATGTCTGCGAGCTTCTGCATGCTCTTCGCCATGACCTCGCCCCGGTAGCCTCTGTTGGCCTTTATAAATTCTTCATACGTTTTCACGGCCTTCCAGCGGTATTCCAGGGCCTTCTGTTGCGGCCTGTCCTGAAAGGTCAGTATCTCCTTTGTAGTCGTTTTGATCTCCTGCTCTTTAATGATATTTATATTATCCCTGGCACAGGCTGTAAACAGAAAGATGATAAATAGCAATAAGACCTTGATCATGGTTCATTAAAGATCATGTCATCACTGATACGCCCCCCCCCCTCTAATCTGAGATTCCGTGCAATCTCCAGGGA
>JACROQ010000012.1 GCA_016214375.1 Nitrospirota bacterium
GATGTGGTCGCAAGTGCGGTCATAGGAACCGTGGTAGGGAAGAGCATTGTTCGCTTCAACAAGGAGCGCCATTCCAATGTCACCATCAAGCCTGTAGCCGATGGTCAGATTACAGGTGTTTATCTAAAGGTAGAGTTTTAGGAGGCATTTTCCGTATGCGCAAGATATCCATTCTGTTATTGTTACTGTTGATCGCCGCAAGCTGTGCAACCAGTCAGGCCAACCAGCCTACCGCAGGACGGGGCTATACCCTGACCTCAGTGAGCCCTCCCCATGGGTATGGTGACATAGACCACAAGTCTCTCAGGGAGGCGATCCAGAGTAATCTTTTGTATCTTGAGCGGCTTGATAAGGATACAAGGTTTAACTATGGCGGGAGGATCGTCCGTGTGGAAGAGGTGATCAAGACGCACAAGACCCTCCTGTGGATTATGGATACCGTGGAATCAAAGGAGATGCTCGAGTTTATCATGGGTACCTTGTTTGAATGGTATAAGGCGTCTGGTGTGGATGGGCAAGGGACCGTGGTCTTCACAGGCTATTACATCCCTGAGGTAGAGGGAAGTCTCTTCCCCACAGAGAAATACCGCTATCCACTTTATATGCCTCCTGATGATCTTAAACAGGATCAATTCTACTATAGCCGGAAGGAGATCGACGGGAAGGGGGTCTTAAGGAAAAAGGGGCTTGAGATTGTATGGCTTGCTGACCCGGTTGAGGCCTATTTCCTGCACATCCAGGGGAGCGGTACGATAAGACTTCCGGATGGGTCTAAGATTGGGGTACATTACGCGGACAATAACGGACATTCTTATGTGAGCATAGGGAAACTTTTGATTAATCAAGAGGCCATCAGGCCGGAGGAGGGGAGCCTGCCGGGGATCAAGAGATATCTCTGGAGCCATCCGGACCAGATGGATACGATCCTGGACAAGAATCCCCGCTACATCTTTTTTAATCTGGATAACAGTCAGGCAAAAGGGAGCCTCCAGGTTCCCCTGACGCCAGGACATTCGATTGCCACAGACCCGGCCCTGTTCCCAAGAGGGGGGGTGTCTTTTATTAAGACCACAGTCCCGGTCGTTGATCCCTCCGGCGCCATTACAGGCTGGAGGGAGATCAAGAGATTTGTCTTGAATCAGGACGAAGGGGGGGGGATCAAAGGTCCTGGCAGGGTAGACATATTCTGGGGTGGAGGGCCTGAGTCCGGGATTGCGGCAGGTTCGATGAAGGAGAGAGGGGAGCTCTATTTCCTGATTCAAAGATAAGAGGGAAGACAGGAAGGGATTGACTCACCGGCCTATTTAGCTTAGCATTAACTCCCTGATGACAGCAAAGACAACAAATACTAAAAGACCTATCGGCATATTTGATTCCGGCATAGGCGGGCTCACGGTGCTTAAAGAGATTATCAGGGTCTTACCAGGGGAAGACACCTTATACCTCGGGGATACCGCACATCTCCCCTATGGGACAAAGTCTGGGGAGACGGTCATCAAATATTCGATTCAGAACACCCGGTTCCTCTTAGAGTTCAACATAAAACTTCTGGTGGTCGCCTGCAATACGGCTTCCGCAGTCAGTCTTTCTGCCCTGCGGAAAGAATTTTCCCTCCCCCTGATCGGGGTGATAGAGGCAGGGGCGCGGGCTGCTGTGAAGGTGACGAAGAATGGGAAGGTGGGGATCATAGGGCCTGAGACGACGGTCAGGAGCAGCGCCTATACCAGGGCGATCAAGTCCATCCGCGCAGATATTGATACGATAGGCCAGGCCTGTCCCCTCTTTGTCCCGCTGGTAGAAGAGGGATGGATCCAGGACGACATTACCCTATCCGTTGTCGAGAGGTACCTGGCGCCCTTAAAAAAGGAGGGGATAGACACGTTGGTACTGGGATGTACCCATTACCCCTTGTTAAAAAAGGCGATACAGCAGGTCATGGGAAGTGGAGTGGCGCTGATAGACTCGGCAGAGGAGACGGCCTTAGAGGTGAAAGCGATGTTGGCACATCTCGGCCTGATGGCCCCGGTGAATGGGGGAGGGTTGCCGGCAGTGACTGCCACAAGAAAGTTTTTTGTGACAGACGTCCCTCTCCGTTTTGAAGAACAGGGGAGCAGATTTCTTGGGGAGAAGATATCAACAGTAGAAAGGATAGACTTAGGGTGAAGAGATGACAAGAAGCGATGGAAGGAAGAATGACGAGTTAAGGCCTGTAAAGATACACAGGAACTACATCAAGTATGCAGAGGGGTCGGTCTTAATAGAGGTGGGGGATACCAAGGTCATCTGTACGGCCACGATAGAGGAAAAGGTCCCCCCCCCATCTTAAGGATAAAAATAAGGGGTGGGTTACCGCGGAGTATGCCATGCTCCCCCGGTCTGCCCATTCAAGGATCGTCCGGGAGTCGGCAAGGGGAAAGATCGGCGGCAGGACGCACGAGATCCAGCGCCTCATCGGTAGGGCCCTGCGGTCGGTCGTGGACCTGGAGATGTTGGGTGAAAGGACGGTCTGGATAGACTGCGATGTCATACAGGCGGACGGCGGGACACGGACGGCCTCCATTACAGGGTCTTTTATTGCACTGGTCGACGCCCTGAAGTTTGCGTCTAAAAACAGGATGATCGATGAGATGCCCATCAAAGATTACCTCGCCGCAGTCAGTGTCGGGATTGTGGATGAAGAGCCTGTGATCGACTTAAACTATACAGAGGATTCTACGGCAGAGGTGGATATGAATATCGTGATGACCGGAAAGGGGAGGTTTGTAGAGATCCAGGGCACTGCCGAAGGGTTGCCATTCTCCAAGGCACAGATGGAGGGGCTGATTACGCTGGCGAAGCATGGGATCGAAGAGATCGTCGGAATCCAGAGAAGACTGATAGGCGAATTGTAAGAATGCTGAGGTTAGTCCTTGCTACCAGGAATCAGGGCAAGATAGAGGAGATCAGGGCTCTCCTGAAAGGAGAGGAGATCAGGGGCGGCGTCGAGATACACTCTCTCAAGGATTATCCCCATGTTCCTGAGATCGTAGAAGACGGAACCACATTCTCAGAGAATGCCAGGAAAAAGGCATTGACCGTTGCACAGCTTACCGGTCAGATTGCCGTTGCGGATGACTCCGGTCTTGAGGTGGAGGCGCTTGGCGGGGCGCCCGGTGTCTATTCTGCTCGATTTGCAGGGGAAGGGGCCCCGGATTCCGCCAATATCAAAAAGCTCCTCGAATTGCTTCGTGATCTTCCTCCTGAGAAGAGGGGAGCCAGATTTGTTTGTGTGATGGCCCTCGCAACCCCGGACGGGGAAGTGAGCCTTGTGGAAGGGGAATGCCACGGGGTGATTGCAATGGAGGAGCAAGGGAAGGCCGGGTTTGGCTATGACCCTGTGTTTATCGCGCCTGGATACGGGGAGACCTTTGCGGAACTGGGCAGCGAAGTCAAGAACAAGATAAGCCATCGCGCCTGCGCACTCAGTAAGCTTTGCCGTCTGCTGGAAAGTCTTGCCCCCCTATTTTAAATGGACTATATAAAAAAAATTATCTACAAATATGTCCTCCCGCCCGTGGGTATGGCCACGATATTCCTCCTTGGCATGACTTATAGAAAACGGATAGAGGGGGGAGAGATTGAGCAGTCTCTGTTTGCTCAAGGGATACCGCCTATTTATGCCCTATGGCATGGAAGACTCTTTTACTGGTCGTACTTCTATCGCGGGCAGGGGAGGATCCATTGTCTTGTGAGCCCCAGCAGTGACGGTGAGATCATTGCGAACATCCTGAGGCTATCTGGTTTAAGTGTTATCCGGGGGTCTTCCTTCAAAGGGGGGACCAAGGCCTTCCGGGGGCTTATAAGGACTGTTAAAGGAGGAAGCTCTGCTGCCATCATTGCAGATGGCTCACGGGGGCCGGCATTGAAGGTTCAGGAAGGGGTGATCCATCTTGCAATGCTCTCTGGTGTACCCATCCTGCCGATTACTTATGGCGCAGAAAGGGCACTTGTTCTGAAGAGCTGGGACCGGTTCATGATCCCATGGCCCTTCAGCCGGGTGGCAGTGATATTTGGAGACCCTGTTTATGTCCGGAGGGATTTGACGGAGAACCAACTGGAAGAGAAGAGGATTGAACTCGAGCAGAGACTGAATAAAATAACAAAAAGGGCAGACGATTACTTCAAAAGCAATACGTAGCGCCGGCCTTTATGGCCGGCAGCGATAGTCGCCGGGTAACCATTGCGACCCAAGAAACCGATAGGCGGGACATCTTTGTCCCGCCATTTGTAAGGACTCTATGTACCTTCTCTACAATTTTCTACTCCTATCTTTTTTAATCCTTGCCTCCCCTTTCTGGATCTATAAAGTCCTCACAAAGGAAAAGCACCGGAAGGGGTTTTTCGAAAAGCTTGGAATAGCAGCGCCTCCTCCTCTCATCAATCCTTCTAAAAAGGGAGGGATACACATCCACGCCGTCTCAGTAGGCGAGGTGGTCGCCGCCATCCCGTTTATCAAAGAGCTTAAAAAGAGGCATCCGGAGATCAGGCTTGTCCTCTCCACCGTTACCCCGACCGGCCGGGAGGTGGCCTGCAAACGGCTCCCTGAGGTTGACCAGATCGTCTACTTCCCATTTGACCTCCCCTGGTCTGTCAGGAGATTTTTAAAGAGGATCAGGCCCGATCTCTTCATCTCTGTTGAAACAGAGCTATGGCCGAACTTCCTGCGCCAGGTCAAGCTCTCAGGGGCCAGGACCCTCATCATCAACGGGAGGATCTCCCCCCATACCTTCAAAGGTTATAGCCGCATCCGGCCCTTTATGAAGAAGGTCCTTATCTACGTTGATCTCTTCTGCATGCAGAGCGAGGAGGATGCGGAGAGGGTCCGCTCTATCGGGGCATTGAGGGATTCTGTTAAGGTTACAGGGAATATGAAATACGACCAGGGGTTTATTGATATTGATAAACAGGTCCTGTCAGAGAAGAGGGAGTTGTTCGGAATAGAGGAGGGTGACAGGGTCATCATCGCAGGGAGCACCCACAGGGGTGAGGATGAGATCATCCTTGCATCCTATAGAGAGTGCCTGAAAAAAACTGAAGCACTCACACCCTTCCGGGGCACAAGGAATAACGAAAATTTCCCTCCCCTTCAAGAGGAGGGGCAGGGTGGGGATGGGGTATTTTCGAGTGAAAAGATAAGGCTTATCATAGTCCCCAGGCATCCGGAACGGACTGGTGAGATAGAGGAGATCATCAAGAGGCAGGGCCTTGAATCAATAAAGAGGACAGCGCTTGGCAGTCCAAGAAAAGATAATATTCCTTATAACCCTGTTATCATTGTCGATACCATCGGCGAGCTTGCGACCCTCTACAGCATGGCCACTGTCGTGATCATTGGCGGCAGTTTTATTTCGCACGGCGGGCAGAATCCCCTGGAGGCGCTGTATTACAGAAAGCCCGTGATATTCGGGGAGCACATGTTCAATTTCCGTGAGATCACGGAGGAGATCCTGAAATGCGGGGCAGGGATACAGGTTGAAAACAGCGAGGAACTTTCAAGGACACTGAAAGGGCTTGTCCCTGACACCGTGCGGCAGAGGGAGATGGGCGAGAAGGGCTACCAGATTATCCTAAGGAACAAGGGGGCCGTGGGACGGAACCTTGCCATTGTCGAAAAGCTACTTTGATTTCTTTGTTGATCGGATTTTTATAGGACTTCCCGTCAAATTATACAAAATCCTGTAACCGACCTCCTTGGAAAGACAGCTATGGATTGGTGAACCTGGGAGGGTGCATATCAGAGATAACCGTGATGTGCAGGGGTTTTCCTAAATGGGTCTCCCTAAAAGTGGTTGAAATTTCATACCCACACTGTTATACTGAAAATTCACAGCGTGAATAGAGAGAAAGATTGTATGGGAAGCAGTGTATAATAGGTATAGCAGGATGCTGAAAAAGTCTGCCAACCTGTCATTCTGAGGAGCCGAAGGCGACGAAGAATCTGATAACCCTTTGTTTCCCTTAGGAGTCAGATCCTTCCCCTTCACTTCGTTCAGGGTCAGGATGACAGGCAGAAAGACTTTTTCAGCAGCCTGCTAGTCGTTATTTGTTGATTGAGGTGTTGCCATGCTTTATAAGAAACCACAGATACAATATTATCCATATATAGTCCAGCGGGATGATTATAAGTGTGTCCGCTGTCTTGGGTGCGTTGAGCAGTGCTCCTATGATGCCACATTCTATGATGAGGAGCTCGATGTCATCTGGAACAAACATGAGGCCTGCGTCGGATGCAAGCGGTGTGAGGCAATGTGCCCGACGGATGCGATCAAGATTGTCCCCAATCCTTCCAGGCCCTACGAGCACGGAAGCTGGAAATGGGACCTTGTCATGGATGCCTATCTCCAGGCAAACACCGGCAGTATTATCATCACAGGTATTGGGAATGACAAGCCCTACAGGGTATACTTTGATCATCTTCTGATCGATGCCTGCCAGGTGACCAATCCTTCTATTGACCCGCTGAGAGAGCCGATGGAGCTTCGCACCTTCCTGGGAAGGAAGGGGCAGAGGATAGAGCTCGATGAGACAGTGGATGGGAATTTAGCCCTCAAGACGAGGCTCGCACCTCAGCTTCAGTTAGAGACCCCCATCATGTTCTCAGCCATGTCGTATGGCTCGATTAACCTGAACTTCCAGGAGTCTATGGCCAGGGCGGCGGTTCAGCTCGGCACTTACTGGAATACCGGCGAGGGCGGGCTTCACAAGAGGCTGTATCCCTATGCCGGCAGCGGCATTGTGCAGGTGGCCTCAGGCCGGTTCGGCGTCAGCCGGGACTATCTCAAGGCGGCCGCAGCGGTAGAGATCAAGATCGGACAGGGGGCAAAGCCAGGGATCGGGGGGCACCTGCCAGGGGAGAAGGTGAATGCGGATATCGCGGAGACCCGGATGATCCCGAGGGGCTCGGATGCCATCTCTCCGGCGCCTCATCATGATATCTATTCGATAGAGGACCTGCGCCAGCTCATCTATGCCATCAAAGAGGCGACGCGGTATGAGAAGCCGGTCTTCGTCAAAATTGCAGCGGTACACAATATAGCCGCCATTGCAAGCGGTGTTGCGAGGGCAGGGGCCGATGTCATTGTATTGGATGGTTTCAGGGGAGGGACAGGGGCGGCGCCAAAGGTCGTCAGGGATCATGTCGGGATCCCTGTAGAGGTTGCCATAGCCGTAGTGGATAAGAGGTTACGGGACGAGGGGATGAGGAATGAGGTCTCTATCGTGGCTACCGGCGGCATCAGGAGCAGCGCAGACGTCATCAAGGCGATTGCCCTGGGCGCTGATGCGATCTATATTGCTACGGCGGCGATGCTGGCCATTGGGTGTACACTCTGCCAGACCTGTAATACAGGACGGTGTGCCTGGGGGATTACGACGAATGACCCGCGGCTGGCAAGGAGGCAGAACCCGGAGATCGCCACAGAGCAGCTCGCCAATCTTGTCAAGGGCTGGTCGCATGAGATGAAGGAGATGCTCGGGGCCATGGGTATCAATTCCATCGAGTCCCTGAAAGGGAACCGGTTAAGACTGCGGACGATCGGGTTGTCAGAAAAAGAGAGCGAGATCCTGGGGGTACTCCCGGCGGGGATGTAGTTGCCCAATTTATCGGGCTGCTAAGGGGATTTTAAAATGCAAAAAGTAGTCATCGTAGAAGATTTTTGTATTGCCTGTTATAACTGTGAGGTGGCCTGTGTCGCTACCCACTCAAGGAGCGAGGAACCCATTAAGGCCTACAAGAGGGAGAACCTGCGCGGGAGATCCAACGCCCTCGTCGAGGTCAATGGTCCTATAGCCTTCTCGGCCATGTGCCGGCACTGCAAGCACCCATGGTGTCTGGATACCTGTATCAGCGGTGCGATCCAGCGGCTGGATAACGGGATCGTCTACCTGGACGAGGAACGCTGTGTCGGGTGCTGGGGTTGTGTGCTGGGATGTCCCTATGGCGTTGCGCATCCTAACCTGAAGGGGGAGGAGAAGCACGCATTCAAGTGTGATCTCTGCATTGACCGGCTTGAGGCGGGCCTGAAACCGGCCTGTGTCGAGGCATGTCCGAATAAGGCGCTCATCTATGATGAGACCATGGAAGAGACAGAAGGGGCCTATAATCGATGAAGAAGTCAGAATATATAATTGTGGGCGCCAATGTGGCCGCTGTGGGTGCCATAGAAGGTATCCGAAGATACGATAAGAAGTCTTCCATCCTGACGATATCCTATGAGACCTTAGGTTCGTATTCA
>JACROQ010000020.1:0-2656 GCA_016214375.1 Nitrospirota bacterium
TATCCCTCCTTCCAGTCCTGATCCCATCCCTCCGTCCCGTAAACAGTAAGACCAGGGACAAGTGTTTTGTCAGGCTAAAATAGCACGGTGAGTTTTGCCTGTCAAACATTGGCCATGCAGCAATTCTCGGTGACATCTACATTGACACCTAAATCTCATCCTGCTACGCTGACCTCGAAAAAACAACTTCATAGTGTATTCATATTTTGCCCAGTTTAAGGGGTGCAGTCCATTCTGGGCAAGCGAAGTGGAACGCCTTGTTATGCCATTTCAATGTCTATTTTTCCAATAATCAGGATGTCGGCGCAGATGCATTACCGCAAGGATGAAGATCCCGGCCTGCTCAATACTGTAAATAAGACCATATGGGAAACGGTTTATAAGACAACGCCGGATGTCTTCTTCTTATGACTGGCCAGGCAGTTGGATAGTTGACAATTTTCTGAATGCCGTCAAACACCTCGATAGAGAAATCATAGCCAAGTCCCTGTTCACATTCTTCGTAGTATTCTATACTTTCGTTAAACTCTGCTTCTGCCTCGGGATGAAATGAGAAGGTCATTTCTCAAAGCGCTCCCGGATTTTAGCAAAAACATCATCTCCAGGAATGGCCTTCACACGGCCAGATCGCAACTCTGCCAGTCGGCGCTTGGCGACCTTTACCCATTCTACATCTGTTGTGGCAGATATAGGATTTAGCGTTCGGAGCAGGGAATCAATAACCATAGCCCGCTCTTCAACAGGTAAGGACTCGGCTTCCTCTATTATTTCTTTCACTCCGTGCATATAACCCCCTTTTCTTTATATTTTATTACATTATCACATTGATTTTTAAATGGCAATTACCCGTTTTTAGGAGAGTGCAGAGGCTCAAAAGGTGTTTGCATTACAACCGCAGACCGGCCGTACGAAGTGAACGGTATTGAATGCCTCCCATGGCAGGAGTTTCTGAAAAAGTTTTTTCCCACTCACTTTCACGAAGACCCAAAATAAAAAGTGTTGACAAGAAGTAAAGACTTCCTTAACATTTCATTATCTCTTTGGCGCCCCTTGATGTCTCACATAAATCAGTTTCGCTCATGTACGGCGCGGGCCTGCGTCTACGGGTCCAAGATATCGACTTCGCCCGCAACGAGATCACTGTGCGCGACGGCAAAGGGGGTAAGGACCGGATCACGAGGCTCCCCGAGTCGCTTAAGCACCCCACGATCCAGAAACTCATGGGGCACAAAGACGTCAGCACAACCATGATTTACACGCATGTGCTGAACAAGGGAAGGCACGGCGTCCGCAGTCCGATCGATGGACCATGAGCGGGATTATACAGACTGTGTAATCATTGTTAGCTGCATAAGGAAGACATGAGCATTGAGTACAAAGTGAACGCGCCGGTAACAGCAGATCAATTCGTCGAACTGCTGCGCGAATCAACACTTGGCGAACGCAGGCCAATTGATGATCGGGAGTGCATGGAAGGAATGGTAAACAATTCCAATCTAATGGTTACGGCCTGGAATGATGGAAAACTGATAGGCATTGCGCGCTCAATGACGGACTTTCATTATGCCTGTTATCTTTCTGATCTTGCAGTTCACAGGGAATATCAGAAAAGAGGCATTGGTAAGAGGCTCCAGATCATCACTCAAGAGAAATTGGGTCCAAAATGTAAACTGATATTAGTTGCTGCTCCTGCCGCCAATTCATACTACGAGCACATTGGGTTTAAGAACAATTCAAGGTGTTGGGTACTTGATCGTGAGCAAAACATCAGCAGCTAACAAAACGCTCCAGCCGACCGCTCAACCGCTGCGTGGTTTCGCGTCGGCTGAGCTTCATCGTTGGGCATAAAACATGAAGAACGCACTCGCCTTCATCGCCGTTCTTTCAGTTCTCATAGGTTGTGCGTCCCTTCAACCTGCGCCTGTCGAGACCCTCTCGAAATTGCCCGTCGTCCGCGTCGGAGACATACCGCCCGCCGGTCAAGCTTTTCGTTGGGTCAGACACATGAACAGTGATAAACCGTACCGACTATGCCTTTACCGCAGAGAATAATATAATAATGAGACCTTTGCATTCACTTGATCACGTTCGCAAATCATTTAACGGTTCGACAAGCAGAGCTGTCCGGTCTGAGATCGGTCAGTTTTTGACACCTGCCGTGACAGCTCAGTTCATGTCTTCTATGTTTGAAAGCGGACCTCAACATGTGAGGATTTTGGACCCGGGCGCAGGGGCGGGGGTGCTTTTTGCCATGTGCGTGGAAACCCTGATTTTCCAAAAGAATCGCCCTCTTTCCATAAGGGTTGACGCTTACGAAACAGATGACGCAATTCTGCCTCACCTGGAAGAGACCATGAAGCGATGCCAATCGCTCTGCACATCGTGGAGCATAGCGTTTCAAGGAATCGTGAAGAATGAGGATTTCGTCTCGGTTACCATTGCAGAAAAAAGAGAGCCTCTTTTTGCCCTTCCCAGCGAGCGATTCACCCATGCTATTCTCAACCCACCCTACATGAAGATCAATAGACAGACTGCCATGAGCAGAGAGCTCTATTCTTCCGACATTGAGGTGGCAAATCTCTATGCCGTTTTCGTTTGGCTGTCCATGCTGCTGCTGGAACCGGGCGGGCAAATGGTGGCAATAACACCTCGCAGC
>JACROQ010000020.1:2710-14396 GCA_016214375.1 Nitrospirota bacterium
ATGGCCCTTATTTTAAAAAGTTCCGTGTTGCATTCTTACGGACTATGAGCCTCAAACAGATTCATATATTCGGATCACGCAAGAAGGCCTTTGGTGACGACGACGTGTTACAGGAGAATATCATCTATCATGCCGTCCGAGGACTTCAGAAGCCTAAGTCCGTCACAATTTCCACCTCAGAGGGCCTTGATTTCTGCGAAGCACGCATCCTGTCCGTCCCATACATTCGGGTTGTTCACCCCAGTGATCGAGATATGTTTATCCATCTGGACGTCGATGATGCTGACACCAGCCCGGCGGAGCGAATAAAGTGCTTTACATCATCTCTCAACAAACTGGGGCTGACTGTCTCAACGGGACGGGTCGTCGACTTTAGATCACGGGAGCACCTTAGACAAGCCCCCGATCAAAAAACAGTCCCCCTAATTTATCCGTGCCATTTCCTGAACGGCTTCATCGAATGGCCTGTTGAATCAGGAAAGAAGCCCAATGCCATCATGTCATCGTACAAGACATCTGGTCTTCTTGTCGAAGCGGGATTCTACGTTCTCACAAAAAGGTTTTCGTCCAAGGAGCAATTGCGGCGAATCATGGCAGCGGTTTATGATCCCACAAGGATCGACGCATGCCTTGTGGGCTTTGAAAATCACCTGAACTACTTTCACAAACAGGAAAGTGGATTACCTGCTGACCTGGCGAAAGGGCTTGCCCTATATCTCAATTCCACCATCGTCGATCAGTATTTCCGCCTATTTAGTGGGCACACCCAGGTTAATGCCACCGACCTCCGGAAGATGCCCTATCCCACACATGAACAGCTTGTACGACTAGGGACCCATCTCAAGGAAAGAATGCCCGATCAGGAAACCATTGATGCAATCATAGAAAAGGAGTGCTTAAACTGTGGGCAATAAGACAAGCGGGAAGAAAGCAGAAGACAAGATCAAGGAAGCTCTCTCAATCCTAAACAATTTGGGTGTTCCAAGACAGCAACAGAACGAACGCTCTGCCCTGACCCTTTTGTCACTGCTCGGTCTCAAGCCTGCCAGCAAATGGGAGGATGCAACCGATCCACTCATGGGTATCACTCCCATGATGGAGTTCTTTGAGCAACACTACGGGAAGAAATACGCACCCAACACCCGTGAAACGGTACGCCGCCAAACAGTTCACCAGTTTATGCAGGCTGCCTTGATTGTCGCTAACCCTGACAAACCCTCAAGACCGACCAATAGCCCCAAAGCAGTCTATCAGATCGAGCCATCTGTTCTGAAACTGCTTCGAGGTTTTGGGAAACCAGAATGGAAGTGGAATTTGCATAAGTATCTTCGGACCGTGGAGACACTGAAAAAGCGGTATGCTCGCGAGAGAGAAATGCGACGACTGCCTGTCAGGCTGGCAAACGGTCAGGAAATCAGGCTTTCCCCTGGCGGCCAGAATGTGCTGGTGAAGAAGATCATGGATGATTTCTGCCCGTTGTTTACACCAGGGAGTTACGTTATTTACGTTGGGGACACTCAGGCGAAATGGGCTTATTTCGATTCAGACGCCCTGGCACTGCTGGGTGTTGAAATACAGGAACATGGGAAAATGCCGGATGTCGTAGTGCATCAAGCAGAAAAGAACTGGCTGGTTCTTATTGAGGCTGTAACCAGCCACGGGCCTGTAAACCCGAAGCGTAGGCAGGAACTGAAGGAATTGTTTACGGGATCGACTGCTGGATTGGTTTTTGTGACCGCGTTTCTTGATCGAAAGGCTATGTTGAAATACCTGAATGACATTTCTTGGGAAACCGAAGCCTGGATTGCTGAGTCCCCGACACATCTGATACATTTCAACGGTGAACGTTTTCTTGGACCCTATGAAGAGTAAATGACCCAACAAGGCAATCCAGCCGACTCGTTCCACTCGCGGCTGATTTTTTCGTTAGGCGCAATATGGAAGCGCGAGCATGAGCACGGCAAGCATTGTCATCCTGATTATCATAATTTCGATAGTTGTTGGTATTTTCAAATCAAAATCGAAAACACCAGAGGGCAGCCGACAGTAAATCTTGCCTCCAATATCTCCCTTGATCTAACAGGCTGTTGAAAAAGTCCTGCACTGTCACCCTGAACCCTTCGGCTACGCTCAGGGTAAACTCCGTGAAGGGTCTGATAACTCATTGTTTATCAGATTCTTCGCTTTGCTCAGAATGACAATCCTGGACATTCCAGGCCTTTTTCAACAGCTTGCTAAACCATATACAAAAAAATATTGACAGATAGCAACCGGTGTTGTATCTTACAGGACAAATAACAGTTTCGAAATATCGAAACTGTTAAATTCTTAACATTAGGAGTGCCCATGTCTGCCCCTATGAATTCCAAGGATGACATCGAAAGTCAAGTCTGCAGGCTCCACGCAGAGATCTGTCAGACCCTGTCCAACCCCAAGCGGCTGAGGATTATCAATATCCTCCGGGAGAAGGAGGTCTCGGCAGGGGAGCTTCAGAGGATGCTCCATATTCCCAAGGCCAATCTGTCCCAGCATATGGCCGTCCTGCGGCAGAAGGGGATTGTGGTCTCGCGGCGGGAAGGGAATACGGTCTACTACCGCTTGGCCCGGCCCAAGATACTCAAGGCCTACGATATTATGCGTGAGATCCTTTTCGAGGTCCTGGAAAACCAGCAGAGGCTCTTAAAAGACTATAACAAGAAAAGAGGTTAATTGGAACCTTATGGCATCAAGACTTACCCAGATATCTGTTGAAAGACCGAAGAGTGTCATTGCCGTCATTATGGTCCTGACGTTCTTCTTTCTGATCCAGTTCCCTAAGATCGTTACAGATACAGACCCGAAGAATATGCTTCCTGCGTCATCTCCGGTCAGGGACTACAATGACCAGATGGAGTCCCTCTTTGCCCTGCACAAGGACATGATGGCCGTAGGGATCGTCAACGAGAAGGGGATATTCAATCCGGCCACCCTCGAACGCATCGCAAGACTGACAGGTGAGATCACGAAGATCAAAGGGGTTGTTGTCCAGGATGTGATGAGCCTCACCACGGTAGATAATGTCCTCTCCGGAGACGGCCAGCTCATCGTCCGCCCTGTGATGGACCATGTCCCCGGGTCTCAGGAGGAGATCGAGGCCTTACAGAGAGAGGTCTATGACAACCCCATGCTGGTAGGACGATTAGTCTCGGCAGACAGGACAGTCACCGCCATCTATATCCCGTTAGAAGAGGGCGCGGATGCAAAGCAGGTTGCTGACCGTATCAGAGGCCTTGTGGACAATGAAAAGGGGGAGGAAAGGTACTATGTCGCCGGGGACCCTGTGGCACGGGATACCTTCGGCCATACCATGTTTATCCAGATGGCGATGTTCTCACCGATGGCCGGGCTCATCATGATGATTATGCTTTACCTCATGTTCCGTAACGTCACCCTCATCATGGCGATGATGGCCGTTGCCTTCCTGAGCATCCTCTGGAGCATGGGGGCGCTGATCGGGGCAGGCTATCCTGTTCATATTATGAGCTCGATGATCCCTGTATTTCTCATGGCCATTGCCACGGACAGCGTGCATATCTTCAATGAGTTTTATTTCAGGTTAAAAGAGACCGGGAATAAGAGGCAGGCCATCCTGGAGACGATGACCGTCGTGGGGCCGCCGGTCCGATACACAGCGCTGGCTACAGCCGTAGGTTTTGGCGTCCTCGTCATCATGCACATCATACCGGTGAAGGTGTTCGGTCTCTTTGTCGCCTTTGGGACTGTTGTCATCCGGCTGATGAGTTTCAGCCTCATCCCTGCGGTGATGATGCTGACCAGCGACCGGAGTTTGTTAGCGGCTGCCGGGAGAGAAGACGAGGAGGCCGGCAAGGGATCCTCATGGCTGAGGAGACTCGGAGAGATTGGGTTTCACCGATACCGTGCTGTTGCCGGAGCAGGGCTTATCCTGTTTATTGCCGCTATCGCCGGGGTCTCACAGATTCATGTCAATAACAATATGGTCTCGTGGTTTAAGAAGGGAAGCGACATCAGACAGGCAGACACGATCCTGAACGAAAGGCTTGCCGGCACAGCCACTGCTTATATCGTGGCAGAGTCCGGTGAGCCCGATGCCATGAAAAGGTATGAGAACTTAAAGGCGATCGGGGAACTTCAGAGGGAGCTGGAGGGCCTTCCTGTCGTCGGAAAGACCACATCCATCGTGGATATTGTGAAGCGTGTGAATAAGGTGCTTCATGGAAACAGGCCGGAGTACGATACCCTCCCGACCTCGACCGAAGAGACTGCCCAGTATCTCTTCCTCTTTGGTATGTCGGCAAAGCCGAGGGACCTGGACAATGTGGTGACTGCTGACTATGACAAGGCCAATATATTTCTCCAGCTCAAGACATGGGATGCCGTGGCCATGAGGGGTGTCGTAAAGAAGATTGAGGAATTTAAGAGATTACATCCTGGACTATCCCTTGAGTTCAGACCTGCCGGCATCTCCTACTTTAATATGGTGTGGAATGATAAGGTCTTATTTGACATGATCAAGGGGTTTATCATTGCCCTCATTGTCGTATTTATCATCTTAGTATTTAACTTCAGGTCGTTCAAATGGGGGATAGTGAGTTACATACCGCTCCTGTTTACGATACTCCTGATCTACGGATTTGTCGGCTTCATAGGCAAGGACTTTGATATGCCGATCTCTGTACTCTCCGCCCTGTCCCTCGGGATGGCGGTTGATTTTTCTATCCACTTTATCCGGAGGTTTCAGCAGAGGTATGCAGAGGAACAGGACGTTGAGAGGGCGATCCTCTGGACAGCGGCACGGCCGGGCAAGGGGATTATCAGAAACGCCATCCTCTTCGCCTCAGCCTTTTCTGTCATGATATTTGCGCCACTGACACCGTATCTTACGGTCGGGCTCTTTATCGCCGGGATGATGACCATCAGCGCTCTCCTGACTATACTCTTTCTCCCGGCGATGATCAGGATGCTGGGGAGATGGCTGATATCGTCGTAGAGTGTCATTCTGAGGAGCCGAAGGCAACGAAGAATCTGATATCACGAATGGAGGGATAACGATGCATAGACATTTAACAGTAATAGCACTTTTATTAATGTCTTTCCTGAGTCCGGCAGCGCTTCATGCAGAGGAACCGGCAGAGATCATCAAGAGGTCTCAGGAGGCCTTTTTCTACCCCGGGAAAGACATGCAGGCCAGGGTCAAGATGGCCCTCATCGCAAAGACGGGCCAGGAGCGGCTCAGAGAACTCACTATGCTGCGGATGAATGGGAGTGGCGGCGATCAGAAGTATTTCATGTATTTTCATAATCCCGGAGACGTGCGGGGGATGTCTTTTATGGTCTATAAATATCCCAATAAAGATGACGACCGGTGGCTTTTTATCCCATCTATAAACCTCGTAAATCGTATCGCAGCGCGGGACAGCAGGTCGAGTTTCGTCGGCTCAGACTTCACCTACGAAGATGTCTCCGGCCGCGATATAGAGGCAGATACCTACAAATATATCAAGGAAGATGCCTTGGAGGGGAAACCGTGTCATGTCATTGAGAGTACCCCTAAAAACCCCACAGAATATATCAGGAAGATATCCTGGATTGATAAGACGACCTACCTCCCCTTGAAAGACGAATACTATGATGTGCAGGGCTCTCTCTATAAGGTCTTTACAGCAGAGAAGGTGGAGATGATCGGCGGGCTCCCCACAGCGACTAAGAGGACGATGGCCAATGTAAAGAGCGGACATAAGACAGAGGTCGTGTTTGAGGGGATTGCCTATAATGTAGGGCTCAGTGACGACCTGTTCACGGAGAGGTACCTTCGAAAGCCGCCTGAGAAGTGGATTAAATAGTTGGCGCTGAAAAGTACGGGGCACCCATTGCTACGAAGTAAATGCAATGGGTCGTGCGGCGTCAGGACTTCGGATTTGAGCCTCAACGTACCGGAAAAGTACGCCTCGACTCAAATCCTTGTCCTTCCTTGCATCTGGACGCTTTTGAGCGCCAACTTCAAGGTTGTCATTCTGAGCGAAGCGAAGAATCTGATGTTTTTCAGATCCTTCGGGCGTGTGCCCTCAGGATGACACTTTGTGTCAGATTCTTCGTCGCCTTCGGCTCCTCAGACGCTGTCCTGAACGGAGTGAAGGAATGACAGCCTGGCAGACTTTTTCAGCAACCTGTTAGAATTAGAAAGGGGTACATAATGAATGCGAAGATAATTTGCATTGCAATAATCTCTCTGCTGTTGTTTGCCCTTCCTCCTCTCTCTCATACCCAGGAGATCACCTTCCATGGTTTTGTCCAGGGGAATATTTCTGCAAGGGTTACTGGCAATGAGACCTCTGATCCCAAAGAAGGAGGGGACTACCTCTCCGGTGAGGAACGGTTACGGGGCGAGGTGACCGGCAGATCCGGCCCTTCAGATTTTGTCCTGAAGATAGACCTTGTCCATGACTCGATTGCCGGGGAGGATGGCACCGATGTACGGGAAGGGTATATCGATTACCGGTCAGCGGATTATGATGTGAGGATTGGACGGCAGATCATTACATGGGGCGCAGGAGATCTCCTTTTCATCAATGATATCTATCCGAAGGATTACGGGGCGCTCTTCTCCGGGCAGCCCCTCGAGTATCTGAAGATCGGGTCAGATGCGGCTAAGATCGCTGTTTACTCTGATCTCCTCTCTGTGGAGCTTGTCGTCATCCCCTTCTTTGAGCCCTACCACCTGCCGGACCCGAAGAGGTTCTTCCTCTATAATCCGATGCCGGGACCGGCTCAGACCATAGATGAACCGAGGGCAGAGACAGAGAACACAGAGATCGCCCTGAGACTCTACAGGCCGATAGGGAGGTTCGACACATCGTTATATGCGTACAGGGGTTTCTTTAAACTCCCTGGCATGAAGACAGACGATCCTGTTTCCCCGACGAAGGCAACCCTCTTTTACCCGCGCCTTTCGGTCTATGGCCTGAGTCTCCAGGGGGCCTTTGCAAACGGCGTCCTGAGCATTGAAGGTGGATACTATGATTCCCTCGATGACCGGGGCGGGAATGATCCGACTGTGGCAAATTCTTCAGTAAGATATCTTGTGGGTTATTCACGACAGCTATGGACAGACTTTACGGCAGGGATCCAGTACTATGGCGAGTCTATGCAGGACTACAGCCGCTATGAAGGCTTCCTCCCGGCCGGATTTCCAAAGACAGACAGGCTCCACCAGTTGGTGACCCTTCGGTTAACGCAGATGCTCAAATACAACACCCTGAGATTGGGCCTCTTCTCATTCTACAGCCCGGACGAGGAGGACTGGTTTATCATCCCTGAGGTCAGATACAACATGACCGATTCCGTCTGGACATCCGTCGGGGTGAACCTCTTTGGGGGGAAGGATTCAACGACATTCTTTGGCCAGCTTGATAAGAATGACAACCTTTATGCCAACCTACGCTATGAGTTCTGATAGGGTGCTGAGAAAGTCTATCACCCTGTCATTCCTTCACTCCATTCAGGACAGCGTCTGAGGAGCCGAAGGCGACGAAGAATCTGACAACCCTTTGTTTCCCTTAGGAGTCAGATCCTTCGCTTCGCTCAGGATGACAAGCTGAGAGACTTTTTCAGCATCCTGCTAAGATGTCCGGATATATTTTGAACAAGAGGGAGATTTCTTTGTGAAGATTGGGATTGTGATCTATTCTAACGATTCGGAGAACGTATGGAATGCCCTTAGATTTGCAAATTTTGTCCTTCAGGAGGGTGATGCGGTCAAGGTATTTTTGTTGGGGAAAGGGGTGGAGTGTGAATCCCTTGATACGGATCAATTCAATATCAGAGAGCAGATACGCCTGTTTCTTGATAAAGGCGGGAAGATGTTTGCCTGCGGCACCTGTATAAAGCTGCGCCAATCTGAAGGCTCAGAATTCTGTCCATCATCAACCATGAAAGATTTATATGAAATAGTGAAGGAGAGTGATAAGGTTGTGACCTTCTGATAGAGACTCCATCCCAAATCCGGGGGGAGGTCACTCCAGCGACAGGTTTAGCATAGATGCAGGATTCACCCTTGCCCCGTTGAGCCTGAGCCCCCAGTGTAAATGAGGTCCTGTGGCCCTGCCGGTCTTTCCGACCCTTGCGATGACCTGGCCCTTTTTGACATCCTCTCCCGCCGTGACCAGGATCTCCGAGAGGTGAAAGTACATGGTCAACAGACCCAGCCCATGGTCAATGACGAGGCCCTTGCCGCTGAGAAACTGGTCACCTGTGAAGACGACCCTTCCCTGATTGGCCGCATAAACCGGGGCGCCTTCAGGTGCGTCAATGTCGATACCGGTATGGGAACTCCTCGGCTCGCCATTGATGACCCTCCTGAAACCAAAGTTATCATCAATAACTCCCTCAACCGGTTTTATGAAATTCCCCTCCCAGAGATGATCTGTTGTAGAGATGTCCCAGATCTTGTCAATCTCCTCCTTTTCAAGATTGACCCTCTTCAAGGTCTCCTCATCCAGATCCACCTTCTCCTTCGGGAGGGTCAGGCGCTGTGTCCTGAAGTCTGCAGATGCCACCTGAATCTCAAAGTCCTTTTTGATGATGCCTTCCCTTTCATCCTCAAGAGAGAGGGAAAGGGTATAGCGCTTCGGATACGTATCCAAGTCAATCCCGACTAACGCGGTGTAGGCATCTCTTCCCGGATTGCGATAGAAACGAATTGTTTTATCAAAGAGGGCGCCGGATATCCTGTGAATCCATGGCCCGGCCTTTACAGTGATTAAGAGGACATCCCCCTGTTTTATGATCTTGGGGGTAAAGGAAACTTGAACTATAGGATTGGCCGGAAGGGGTATCGGATAAAAGAGCGGCAAGATGGCGGTCAGGCAAATCAGAAGGTGTTTACAATGTCGCAACGTTGTTTTCATGAGAAGGCTTAGCAGGCTGCTGAAAAAGTCTCTCAGCTTGTCATCCTGAGCGAAGCGAAGGATCTGACTCCTAAGGGAAACAAAGGGTTGTCAGATTCTTCGTCGCCTTCGGCTCCTCAGACGCTGTCCTGAATGGAGTGAAGGAATGACAGGGCGCTGGACTTTCTCAGCAGCCTGTTAGCCGTCAAGATAACGGATTAACGGCCTCCTGTCAATGGCTGTCAAATATAACTTGACAGGCGTATAGATACAGTGTAAAAGAGATATTCAAGACAGGCGGTATGAGATCTAAATGAACATTTTAAAAAGGAGGTAGTTAGATGAAACATTTTTCCAAACTCATGGTGTTGGGGCTTGCCCTCATGGTTTTAGCTGTTGGGTGCGGCAAAAAACCGGAAGAGGAGATCAACGTCTCAAAGGCGGCAGTCGATGCCATCGTTGCCGAGGGAGCTGATAAGTATGCAAAGGATGAGCTAAAGAACATCAATGACACCCTGTCTCAGGCAACGGCAGAGGTGGATGCACAGGATCAGAAGTATATGAAAAATTATGACAAGGCGAAGGAACTGCTGGCAAAGGCAAAGGCCGATGCCGAGAAAATAAAGGCGGATATCCCGGCCAGGAAAGAGGCGGCGAAGAACCAGGCCACAACGGCCTTAGAAGGCGCCAAAACCGCAGTAGCAGAGGCAAAGTCTCTCCTTGCGAAGGCCCCCAAGGGGAAAGGGACCATGGCCGATATAGAGGCGCTCAGGTCTGATGTGGCCGGTCTCGAGGAGGCTGTTAATGAGGGACAGGGCCTCATGGACAAGGAAGACTATCTCGCTGCCTCTGAGAAGGCCAATTCCGTCAGCAGTAAGGCAAAGGAGGTCTCTGACCAGATCCACCAGGCATTGGAAAAGGTCAAGCAGGCAAAAAAATCATCCAAGAAGAAATAAATTGAAGTCAAACTTTCTGACGATTAAAGCTACGGTCCTTCTACTTTGCACCGGTATCCTGTGCGGATGCAGCGCCCCTCCGATCCCTCACGAGGTTAGCAGTATTGAGTCGCAGGAGAAGGAACTCTGGAGTGAGGGGGGCGATCTGTACATCCCTGGTGAATATAAAAACTACCTTGCCGCTTTTAAAGGCATCAGAAAACATTTTTACGTGGAAAAGGCGAAGTTTGTCTGGTTCAGGAATTATGACCCTGTAAGGGCCGAAATCCGCGATCTCTATAAAAGCGGGGAGGAATTAAGGAGGCATCTACGGGAAGAAAAGGCCGGCAGGTCAGACACCTTAAACCGGAAGTTCTCCCGCCTCAGAGACCGTATCTCAAATTTTAAAAGGTTAGCCTCTCTCGTTAACGAGGGCAGGTTCTCAAGGAAGGATATAACCAGGGCAGAGGTACTCCTGAGTGAAGCGGATGGTTTCTACAGTAAGGGATTGTATCTCGATGCGGAGAAAAAGGTTGAAACGGCTTTTATCGTGACCGATTCGGTCCTTGAGAGGATATCCCCCGTTATATCCCGATACACCAATGGCCCTCAGATAAAGAAATGGCGGGACTGGGTGGATAAGACCATAAAGGAATCGAGGGGGAATAGGGGTTATGCCATCGTGGTCTATAAGATCGACCGGAGTTTGACCCTTTACCGGGAGGGCAGGCCGTACAAGAGTTATCCGGTGGGTCTCGGCCTCAATGGTACAGGGAACAAACTGCATGCGGGTGACAGGGCAACCCCTGAAGGAAGATACCGAATCGTCAGGAAACTGCCGGGGAGTCGATTCTACAAGGCCCTGTTGATCAATTATCCGAATGAAGAAGACAGGAGGAGATTTATTGCGGCCAAGCGGAATGGAGCGCTCCCTGAAAGAACCCGAATCGGCGGCCTTGTGGAAATCCATGGAGGCGGGCAAGAGATCATGACGTATGGCTGTATCGCGATGGAGGACAGTCAAATCGAGGAATTGTACAACCTGGTGGATACCGGTACTCCGGTGACCATCGTGGGAACAGTGGATCACGAAAATGGCATCCATGCAATTCTAAAAGAGATCAAATCATGAGACCCAATAAAAAGATATTCATATCCGTCTGCATCGTGATAGGGATATTCTTCATTGTGGAGGCTGCAGGTTTCTACATGGCCCGCTCTGTCCATAGCAGTGATAGAGAGGTTATGACCCTGGATCGTGATGCCCTGATGGCCAAGAACAGAGAACTATGGCAGAAGATCTCAAGTCTTTCCCCCAAAAGGGTTCACATTGTCGTGGATACGGCAAAAAATATCCTCTATCTGAGAAACGGCAACAGGATAATCAGAGAGATGGTCGTTTCCTGCGGAAGTGGTAATATCCTTGAGGACCCCGCCGGAGACCGGGTCTGGGTCTTCGATACCCCCAGGGGCGAGCATACGGTAAAATCAAAGTTGGTCCATCCCAACTGGGTAAGGCCGGACTGGGCCTTCATAGAGGAAGGTGAACCCATACCCCAAAATACCACGGATAGGATGCAGGAAGGGGTGCTTGGAGATTATGCCCTTGGGCTGGGGAATGGATACTTTATCCACGGGACCCTCTATACGAGGCTGTTGGGAAGAAACGTAACCCACGGATGCATCAGGGTGGGAGACGAAGACCTTAAGAAGATCTTTAAGACAACTCCGATAGGGGCTAAGGTAACAGTCTTCTAAGAATGATAACGCAACTCGTCCTTGTCCTCATCCTCTCCTTCTTGCCGGTTGGGATATGCGGCGCCGCCGATCATTACAAAAACTTAAAAG
>JACROQ010000091.1 GCA_016214375.1 Nitrospirota bacterium
GAACTGTTGAAAACGATCCTTCAGCGCCGTTTCATCGAGCAATGGCACGTCCCCGTCCATGATGCGCGCAATGTCGACATCAATTTCATCGCGCCGCCTGCGCAGTTCCGCGATCCGCGCCTGCGGGTCAATCTCGCTACCCTCGCTCATCTGCTTTAGCAGGTCAAACAGAGTGAGCAGCCGCGATTCCGTGCCGACAAACGCCCGCTCGGTGAGGCTGGCCAACCAGACAAGCGCCTTATCGGTGGCCGGGGTCAGGTCGAAATGCGGTTCGTCGGATCCGCTCGGATAGAACTAGCGTAGCCAGCCCTTGTCGTTGCCCGCCCAGTCATTGAGATACTCCAGCGCTGATTTGCTGAATACCCCCGGCCCATTTTGCTCGCGCAGGGCAAACAGCTCATCCTCCAGCGTCTCGCCCAGATCCGCCTGAGCAATCACCCTTACGTTGGGCATTATGAACACCCGGTGCAGAAAACTCGCCACCAGCGGTGCGTGATCCGAGCGTAAAAGCCGCCAGGCCGGATGGTTCATGCGCAGCAAGTCGAGAGTGGCGTAGTCCAGGTTCATTCGTTATCGTTCCCGCTTGCTGTCGAAGATGTTTTCATAACCGGACCTTTTCGCGTGTGTGATGTGCCGTAATGGGTCTTCTGCTCTATTTCCAACTCCTTATACTCATTTCTGTATGCCGTGAGTCAGTCCATAAGTCGATGTCTCATAAGAAATGGGACATCTCCCTTATATTTTCAGCACCTTAAGGTCAGTGCATGCCTCAATAAAGTCGAAGTCGCTGTCCTTATGAAGAAGAGTCAGTTTGTTTTCGAGGCATATTACAGCAATAATGCAATCGATGGTTTTCCTGACGGTCTTCCCCCTTTTTCTGCACTCCCTGTAAATCCGCGCAGCCTCAAGGTAGGTCTCGATACCTTTCGGACTATAAATGGGGAATTCCAGAAGATACTCTTTTACAGTCTGAAAATCCTTATCACTCTTTATCCCTTGAAGGATTTCCGTTACGATTATCTCTGTAACTGCTATATCCTCTTCGGCCTCTATGAGCCTGTGCAGGGTTTCGCGGTGGGCAGATTTATCTCCCCTGAAGAAATCAATCCAGACGCTTGTATCAACAAGGATCATACCCTGCTTTTCCTCATCTCACTTAAGTCGCCTGTCCATTCCACCTTGCCCTCGAGGTCGAGGATTTTCTTCCTCTTTATCTTGTGAACGAGTTCCTCGATGGCGTAGTTTACGAGTTCCTTTTTGGTCTTTATATGGGTAAGCTTCATCGCCTCATCCACAAGTTTTTCGTCGATCTCTATATTCGTCCTTAACATGCCTAACGCCCTCCCCTTCATTTCATACACAAAATATAGCAGATTTATGTGTATATCGCAAGAGGGAAATTCATATTGATATAGCAACATAAGTGCTGAAGTCTTTATTTTTTAGAGTCTTGTGGTAGAGGGAGGGTGCGAGGATTAAGCGCCAGGCCCGCATAGGCGTTGCAACTGGGGGCCAACAGGCGTCTTAATACGGGGCATACATGCCAAAGGATCATCGGTCAGTTATGGAACTTTAACCGAGAAGAGGGTTTGACGCTGTTGCAAAACTGTTGCAGACAGGGAGGGAATAGAGGGAATAGAGGGAATCAAGGGACAACAATTAACCCCTTGATTTTTAAGTCAAAACCGGAAAGTCAGACCGAGATCAAGGGGTTATGGTTTTTTTGGTGTTTCCTACTGGCAGTCTTGAGGTCAGGGGTTCGATCCCCCTCTGCTCCACCAGTAAATTCAAGGGGTTATGCGTTAAGCGTAGCCCCTTTTTCGTTGGACTGTTGTAACTTTATCCAGCACCTCTACCCCATCCCTCAAACTCTCCGGGCAGTGATGAGAATATCTCTGAGTCATTTTGATATCCTTATGTCCCAGAAGCTTCGCTATCTTGTAAAGGTCTACTCCTGCCTGAGCAAGCCTTGTGGCAAAGGTATGCCTGAGGTCATGGAATCTGAAGTCCTCTATCTTGGCACGCTCCACCACGTTGTAAAACGCCCTGAGGAGATTCCTTCTTAAAATCTTCGTGCCAGCCTCGCTTGCAAAGACATGGCTGCTTCTGATATGCCTTACCTTTGCCTTCTCCTTCACACATCCTCTCAGTAACGCCCTCTGAATATACTTATTGGAAATCCGAACGGCTTCTTCGAGACGTTCCTTACGCTGAAAAAGGCGCCTTAGGATCCTCTTTTAAAGGTGCTGTGGCCGGCTCAAAGCCCATGGACTTGGCCCTCCCATCAAAATCCTCCTGCTCTGCCAGGCAATTCCCGTGCCTTGTTGCCACGACCGCCTCGATGACGCAGCCCGGCAGCCACTCGGACGCATATCCCGGGAAACTCGGCAAAAAACTCATGCCGCTTAGACTCATCATAACCCTGTAAGCTCTTCCTTTTTTTGTTTCTTGAATGTACCTGACGAATTTCCTTGGCAGATATGGATGCGTATCGTCGAGGACGACCACGCCCTTTTTTAAATGACTCAGGTACGCTTCTGCGTCAGAGCCTCTGGGTGTAAGAAACACCACAAGTTCACACCCGGAAAGAGCCCTTGGGTCTTGCGAAAGCTCAACCCCCATCCCCTCGGCCGCTTGCAATCGTCGGCTTTCATTGTCGACCCCTGTGAGACTTTTGAAACCCATGCCCTTGAGCCCCTTTATGACGCCGCTTCCGACAAACCCCACCCCTACGACTCCCATGTTTATTTCCGCGGGAGAAAGGCCCTCGTTTTCAATCACCGAAAGAAGCGATTCCTTAACCGCGAACACGGTCCCCTTGTCCCCCGTGACAAATGGGGGGCCGAGGGAAAAACCCTCCCTGTGGAATACGCTCGGAAGGCGTCCCGCAAGGGCTATAAATTTTATCCCCAGGTTTTCGCCGAGCCGGTGGATCCTCCCGTAAGCATCTTTAAGCGAGCCATTAGCCTTGAGCTCCTCTATGTCGCGCGATATCCCCACCACGAGCCCCCTCTCCCTGCCGGACCTTACAATCCCGATCCCGGATATTAGAGGTATCATCCACTGCAGGAACAGAGGCACATAGGCCTGCACCTCTTTTTTGCTCCCCGGGTACACGACAAAGAGGAAATCAAAGACCCTTAGCCTTCTGACAAGGGCAGAGAACAGGGAAAGAGATAGATTCA
>JACROQ010000023.1 GCA_016214375.1 Nitrospirota bacterium
ACTTTAGTAAAACAAAAAGGGAGCGTATCCTTTACAGAGTTAGAGCACAGTATTGATGACTCCTACAATGTAATCTTTCTGGCCATTGACAGATTGGTCAGGGAAAACAAACTCAGCCTCCATCGGGAAATGTCTGAATATCTTCTCACCTCTTCAAGCTATCAAGAAACCGGTTCATTAAGCGAGGTTAATTCACATTAAACTTATACAGATGATATCTCCACATTGATTGCCTTCCCTTGTTCGCTATGATAGCATGTGAGTATGTTCGTACCCAGACTCACACCCAATGCCGTTCGGGTCCTTAGGACAAGGTACCTGAAAAAGAATCCGCGTGGGAAGGTGACAGAGACACCACAGGAGATGTTCATGCGTGTCGCCCGCCACGTTGCCCAGGCGGATAATATCTATAGAACCAACAATACCCTTAAAAAAACAGAGAGCACCTTTTACGAGATGATGGCACGCACGGAATTCCTCCCCAACTCCCCTACCCTCATGAATGCAGGGAGGGAATTGGGACAGCTTGCCGCATGTTTTGTCATCCCGGTAGAGGATTCCTTAGACTCCATCTTTGAGGCGGTAAAGATCACGGCCCTAATCCACCAGACTGGAGGGGGCACAGGGTTTTCATTCAGCAGACTCCGTCCCAAGGATGACCCTGTTGCAGCTACCGGCGGGGTTGCCAGTGGTCCTGTCTCTTTTATGAAGGTGTTCAATACCGGGACTGAGGTCATCAAGCAGGGTGGGACCCGGAGGGGGGCGAATATGGGCGTCCTGAGGGTGGACCATCCTGATATCCTGGAATTCATCGGAGCCAAAGGGGAACCGGAGGCCCTTTCAAACTTCAACATCTCTGTGGCAATTACGGATAAATTCATGGAGGCCGTTGAAAGAGACAAGACCTATCCATTGATCAATCCACGGACAGGCAAGGTGGTGAGGCACCAGAGGGCAAGGGATGTCTTCAGGCAGATTACAGGGGCCGCATGGAAGACGGGCGACCCTGGCGTTCTGTTCATAGACAGGATCAATGACCACAACCCGACACGCCCTATTGCGGAGATTGAGGCCACAAACCCCTGCGGAGAACAACCCCTCCAGCCTTTTGAGGCGTGCAATCTCGGTTCCATTAACCTCACCAAAATGCTCAAGAAGGGGAGGGGCGGCTGCAAGATAGACTATGCGAAGCTCTCAGAGACCATTCTTAAGGGGATACACTTCTTAGACAATGTCATTGATGTGAGCCGTTATCCCCTGCCGCAGATTGAGGCCATTACCAGGGCCAACCGGAGGGTGGGTCTTGGCATAATGGGGTTTGCAGATATGCTGATCATGCTGGGGATACCCTACAACTCTGAGGATGCCTTAACGATCATCGAGGAGCTCATGAGTTTCTTTCAGATCGCCGCCAAGGACGCCTCGTTCCAGTTGGCAAAGGAGCGCGGGACCTTTCCAAACTTTGCTCAGAGTATCTACTACCGCTCCGGCAGCCTCCCGCTCAGGAACGCCACGGTAACAACAATAGCCCCTACCGGGACCATCAGCATTATCGCCGGATGCTCCAGCGGCATCGAACCGCTCTATGCGGTCAGCTTTGTGAGAAAGGTCCTGGATGATGTAAAACTATCAGAGGTCAATCCCCTCTTTAAAAAGATGGCCGTCAGGAGGGGGATCTATAATAAAAAACTGGTCTCCGCCATCTCTTCTTCAGAGTCCATCCAGGAAATCCCTTCGATCCCGCGGGATATGAAGGAACTCTTTGTCACGGCCTTTGATATACCGCCTGTATGGCATGTCAGGATACAGGCCGCATTCCAGAAGTATCTGGATAATGCCGTGTCCAAGACGATTAATCTCCCCCATTCGGCCGGTAAAAAAGACGTGGAGGAGGCCTATCTTGAGGCATACCGTCTTGGGTGCAAGGGGGTTACAGTATTCCGGAGCGGCAGCCGCAAAAAACAGGTGCTCAGTTGCGCAAATGTGCCGTACTGCTGAGGAGAATCCATGCTAAGAAAACCTGCTGTCGCCGGCTACTTTTATCAGGCATCCCCAGACAGGCTGAAGGATCAGGTCAGGAGATATGTCACAACCGATAGCCAGAAGACCAGGGCATTGGGGGTGATCTCCCCTCATGCAGGGTTTATCTATTCGGGGGCTGTGGCCGGGGCCGTCTATTCAAGCCTCATCCTGCCGGACACCTTTATCCTGATCGGACCGAACCACACAGGCGCCGGGACACCCGTGTCAGTGTTTCCTGATGGAAAATGGGAGATGCCCAATGGCGAGGTCGAGGTCGACGCCGGGATTGCAAAATCTATCGCAGACAAGGCCAGATGCGCCTCCCTGGATTATGATGCCCACAGAGGAGAACACTGCCTTGAGACCCAGCTCCCCTTCCTCCAATACATAAAGGCCAACTTTAAGATAATCCCGATCATCATGATGAGCACAAGCCTTGAGACCTGTAAAGAATTAGGCCATGCCATAAGCCGAACGATCCAGGAGGCCCAAAGGGATATCCTCATCGTGGCAAGCTCTGACATGACCCATTATGAATCCGCTGCCTCTGCCAAAGAGAAGGACCATAAGGCCATAGAAAAGATCCTGGCCCTCGACCCGGCAGGTCTGCACGCTGTAGTGAAGGAGTACGGGATCACCATGTGCGGCTTTGCGCCGGCAGTCACCATGCTCTACGCCGCCATTGATCTGGGGGCCACAAAAGCAACTTTAGTCAAGTATATGAACTCCGGGGATACCAGCGGGGATTACGACCAGGTCGTAGGGTACGCCGGGGTCATTGTACAGTAACTTAGCAGGTTACTGAAAAAGTCTTTTTGCTTGTCATCCTGAGGAGCCGAAGGCGACGAAGAATCTGATAACCCATTGTTTTCCATAGGAGTCAGATCCTTCGCTTCGCTCAGGATGACAAGCAAAAAGACTTTTTCAGCATCCTGTTAGGTTTCTCTGCTACAGATTAACCGAGATCTTCACCTTCTTCCTCAACTGTTCGATATATTCCTCTAACCTCCTTTTGGATTCTATCTGAAACAGTCTTTCCTTAATCTCGTCGTGAGACCCTTCCAGCGTCTTCGTTCTGAATTCGTCCTGATGTTCACTATAATAGGCCTTTATAGCATCGTTCGAAATCACCACAAAGAAATTGACCCTGAAGTTTATAAATTTCTCTGCAAGAACATCCTCTTTCAGCATCTTCAGGATATCCGCCTCAGTCAGGTTATATTCCCTTAATACCTCATGAAACTGGTCCTCGCCCATCCGTGCCTTGATATCCCCTAATCTCTTCTGGATCTTCTGGATATCCTCATCCCCCTCTGTGATCTTAAACCTCTCTGCCTCCCTTAATAAAAGCCGCCTGTCAATCAATCGTTGCAATATCTCCCTGTCGCTCCCCTCTGACAGTTCAAGCGCCCTCTCAATCCGGACATCACTATAGGTGATAACCTCCCCATCAATAGCCCCGGCGATCCTGTCCACAAGGACCGCCGACGCTGCCGTGGGATTAAACGCTAATAATAATAAGAGGACGCCTAAGATGATAAGGCCCCTTCTCAGAGAGACGATCATTCAGGCATTATAAGAAGAGTCATCAAAACAATCAACAGCCGCATAGTAACGCAGCACCTTACCATTGTTCCGGGTCCGCTTGACACATCCCCCTTATAGATGTTAATATTTCCCCACTTTGAAGGTTACTACCATTAAAAAATGCCTGGATGAGAAGGACAACCAGGGCGGGGAGATAGTTGCGGCAAAGATAGATGGCCGTGCTGTAGACCTGAATACCCCTTTAACCAGGGACACAAAGATAGAGGGGATCAGCATACACTCTCCCGAAGGTCTGGAGATCCTCCGGCACAGTACCAGCCACCTCATGGCACAGGCTGTCAAGGAGCTCTATCCGGAGGTCAGGATTACGATCGGCCCTGCGATAGCAGAGGGATTTTATTACGACTTTGACTACAGCAGGCCCTTTACACCGGAAGACCTCGCTAAGATAGAAGAAAAGATGAGGACCCTTGCCAAAGAAGACATCCCTATTGTCCGTATGGAGATGTCCAAAGGGGATGCTATAAGGCTCTTTGACAATATGGGGGAAAACTACAAGGTCGAGATCATCAGGGAGCTCCCGGAGGAGACCCTATCCCTGTATCAGCAGGGTAATTTCACAGACCTCTGCCGGGGACCCCACCTCCCGTCTACTGCAGGGGTTCGTTCATTTAAGCTCCTCAGTACTGCCGGCGCCTATTGGCGTGGAGACGAGAAGAACAAGATGCTCCAGCGGATATATGGAACGGCATTCCCCACACAGGCAGAGCTTGACAGCTATCTCAATAAGTTAGAGGAGATCAGGAAAAGGGATCACAGGAAACTCGGAAGGGAATTGGACCTCTTCAGCATTCAAGACGAGATCGGGGCAGGCCTGATACTGTGGCATCCCAAGGGGGCGCTCATCCGCAAGACCATCGAAGACTTCTGGAGAGAGGAACACCTCCGCCATGACTATGACCTGCTCTATACCCCCCATGTGGCCAAGCTCGACCTCTGGAAGACCAGCGGACATACCGAGTTTTATCAGGCGAATATGTATTCTCCGATTGAGATTGAGGGGCAGGACTTCCAGTTAAAACCGATGAACTGCCCTTTCCACATCATGATCTATAAGACTAAGATCCACAGCTATCGCGATCTCCCAATCCGGTGGGCAGAGCTGGGGACAGTTTATCGTTATGAGAGGTCAGGGGTGTTACACGGCCTCCTGAGGGTCAGGGGCTTCACCCAGGATGATGCCCATATATTCTGCCGGCCTGACCAATTGGAAAAGGAGATTACCTCCATCCTCGATTTTACAGTGGATATCCTGAAGACCTTTGGGTTTGACAGATACGATATCTATCTCTCCACAAGACCTGAAAAATTCGTGGGGAGCGCAGAGAACTGGAAAAGGGCGACCACAGCCCTGAGCAAGGCCCTTGAGATGAAGGGGCTTGCCTATCAGATTGACCCGGGTGAAGGGGTATTCTATGGACCGAAGATAGACATCAAGATCAAGGATGTGTTGGACCGTGCGTGGCAATGCACCACGATCCAGGTTGACTTTAACCTCCCGGAGAGATTCTCTCTCTCCTATGTTGGAGAAGACGGCGTACCGCATCAGCCTATCATGATACACCGGGCACTGATGGGCTCTTTGGAGCGATTCTTTGGGATCCTGGTAGAACATTATGCAGGGGCATTCCCGTTATGGCTTTCCCCTGTCCAGGTCAGGGTCCTGCCGATCACCGAAAAACAGAATGAGTATGCCGAAGAGGTAAAGAACTTCTTGAGACAAGAGGGGGTCCGGGTAGAGGTGGATTCAAGGAGTGAAAAGATCGGTTATAAGATACGGGAGGCACAGATGGAGAAGGTCCCCTACATGTTCGTCGTAGGGGGGAGGGAGACAGAGTCCCGCTCTGTTTCCGTCAGGATGAGGAGAGACGGAGATATTGGAACGATGCCCCTGGCGTCAGCCATAGAGAAGGTTAAGAGGGAAATTCTAACAAAGGGTGAATTGGAAAATTAGGAAAGTGGAAGAGGAGGTGATAAGATATCGCTGAGCCAAAATTAAGAGTAAATAGGGAGATAAGGATAAAGGAGGTCCGTGTTATCGGTCCGGAGGGGGAACAGATCGGGATCCTGCCTACATTACAGGCATTAAAAAAGGCGGAGGAATTTGGGCTTGATTTAGTGGAGATAGCCCCTACGGCAAAACCCCCGGTGTGCCGGATCATGGACTTTGGAAAGTTTAAATATGAACAGGCCAAGAAACAGCACGGTGCAAGGGTACACCAGCGAAGCATGCAGCTCAAAGAGGTCAAGGTAAGACCCTACACGGATAAACACGATTTAGAGATCAAGGTTCGCAATGTGCGGAGGTTTTTAGAGGGGAGGGACAAAGCAAAGATCACCCTGACCTTCCGGGGGAGAGAACGGTCGCACATGGAGTCTGCAAAGACGATCATGGCTGTCTTCATAGAGGGGATCAAAGATGTCGGGACCGTAGAATATCCCCCGATGATGGAGGGGAACAGTATGATCATGATCGTTGGCCCGAAATCAGAATCACAAAAAGGAAAAAAATCAGCAGAGCAGCCAGCCGTGGCTGCAGTAGAAGGATCAACCGCAGAAGAGAAAGGAAAAGGAAATGAGCAGACCCAAACTAAAGACACATCGGGGGGCGGCTAAGCGTTTTAAGGTGACGGGAAGCGGCAAGATCGTCAGGCGCAAGGCCGGTGGAAACCACATCCTGACCAAAAAGAGTTCCCGGAGAAAGAGGGCCTTAAAGAAGGACGCCCTGGTACATGAGACAGACAAGAAGAATATAAAACAACTGATACCATACTTGTAAAGTATAAATTTGTAAACGATAATTTGTAAACTATAAATGAGGAGGTAGGCATCATGCCACGGGCAAAAGGTGGACCAAAGACACGGAGACGCAGGAAAAAGGTATTAAAACTTGCAAAGGGATTCTGGGGCGGCAAGCATCGGCTCTTCAGAACAGCTACAGAGACGGTGGACAAGGCGCTCGGTTATGCCTATCGCGACCGGAGACAGAAAAAGCGAGACTTCAGGGTCCTCTGGATCGCGAGGATTAATGCGGCTGTAAGACTGCACGGATTCTCTTACAGCACGTTTATCAACGGGCTGAAAAAGGCCGGTGTCCAGTTGGACAGAAAGGTGCTCGCAGACCTCGCCGTAAATGATCCGGCAGGATTTGCAAAGATTGCCGAGACGGTCAGACAAGCTGCTGCCTAATGGGATGCGTCAGGAGGGGACTGATTTTAAATCTGTCCCCTTTTCTACGTCCTGGATGTAGATCCTCCTCCTGGCCTCTTTGGCAATCTCAGGATTATGGGTCACCAGGATCAGGGTAACCCCTTCCTCACGGTTAAGCGTCTTAAATAGCGAGAGGATCTCTATGCCTGTCTTGGTGTCCAGATTTCCGGTAGGCTCATCTGCAAGGAGGATCGGAGGCTCGGTGATCAGGGCACGGGCTATCGCTACACGCTGACATTCCCCGCCGGAGAGCTCGTTGGGCTGGTGATTCCAGCGGCCTTCCAGCCCCGTATATGCCGGCATCTCCCCTGGGGTTGCATCTAAGAAAGAGATCAGCCCGTTAATTGTTTACAACAAGTAATTGATCATCATGCCTGTAAATGTATTGCACGTGCTTTTCTCTAAAGTTTTTATTTCCACAGAAATTGCATACTTTCATTTTTCATCCCCTCTCATAAGGCGTTTTAAATAAGGTATCCCAGGGCCTTATTGACGCCGTATCACTCCTTAATACCCTGAGCAGCCGCACACTGCTAAATCCAGATTTTGTGAAACTGTTTCATTCCTCGAAAAGGATATCTTGGGATGGCCCCCCAGATATGCCTATAATTCCCATTCCTCTTGGAATACTGTTTTGATTTCACGGGCACCATGCACTACTGCAAGTATTTCAACATCGTTCCTGCCCTCTTTAACTCTGTAAACAATTCTGTAATTCCGGAAAATGACTTCTCTAAATCCGTAGCTTTCAAGTTCTGGCACGATACGTCCACAACG
>JACROQ010000092.1 GCA_016214375.1 Nitrospirota bacterium
AAACTTGCGGTCACCCCACCGAATGTGGGGTCTGTCAGTATGGAGATGTCCGGGACCCCGGCCTCTGAGAGGCGGGCTATGGCCGCGCTGGTCTTGGCCCTCTGCATCAGGGACAGTATCCCTTCCTGCATCCTTGCCCCGCCCGATGCCGAGACGATGATAAGCGGAACCCTGCTATTAAAAGAGGCCTCCGCTGCCCGCAGTATCTTTTCTCCGACGACAGACCCCATGCTTCCACCCATAAATTTAAAATTAAAGACACCCAGAACTACGGGGTGGCTGTTGATCCTTCCCTCTCCATAAATAAACGCATCTGCACAACCGGTAGACTTCTGATAGCTTTTGAGCCTGTCTTTGTATTTCATGGAATCCTTGAAGCCTAAGGGATCGAGTGGAGAGATCTCCCTGTCGTACTCTTTAAAACTTCCCTCATCAAGCATCAGGGTGATTCGATCTTCAACAGAGATATAGAAGTGATATCTGCATTTTGGGCAGACCATAGAGCTCTTCTCTACCTCTTTTCTATAGATAACCTCTCTACAGTAGTTGCACTTGATCCAGAGCCCTTCCGGGATCTTTATCTTCCTGTCTTCTCTCCTAAACCAGGGCATAGAATATCTTTCAAATTTGATGAACTCGTAAAAAGTCACCAGAAGCACTATTTGTCATTCCTTCACTTCGTTCAGGACGGCGTCTGAGCAAAGCGAAGAATCTGATAAAACAATGAGTTATCAGACCCTTCGCGGAGTTTACCCTGAGCAAGATTCTTCGGTCGCTTCGCTCCCTCAGAATGACAAGCGAAGGGCTCAGGGTGACAGTGAAGGTCAGACCCTTCGCGGAGTTTACCCTGAGCAAGATTCTTCGGTCGCTTCGCTCCCTCAGAATGACAAGCGAAGGGCTCAGGGTGACAGTGAAGGACTTTTTACGAGGCCATCATATTTTAATTAAAAAAAATTGAAATATGGGAAGTGTCCCCTTTTTTGCCTCAGATTTCAAACATGTCTCCATCTTCAAGGAGGATGAGATTATCCATCCTCAACCCGCAGATCTCCTTCCTGATCTCATCTACGAAGGGCGGCTTCAGATGATAGACCCCTATCCATGTCTCCTTCTTCAACCCAGCTTTTTTGAGTTCCTCAGTCAGAAGATGCGGGGTCAGATGTTTCGTAATCACCGCCCGGTCTTTCAGTCTGTTTGGATAAGAGACCTCTACCATGAGCGCCTTTAAATTTTGCGCATTGTTCGCCTCTGACCATATCCTGTCTGTCGTTCCTGTATCTCCTGAGTAGAGCATTGAAGCCGGACCGTCACTGATTAAAAACCCCGTCGTGGGTACCGTATGGTGGCCTTCACCGAAAGCCCGCCCACAACGACAGTACCCCCCTCCCGCATTGTGCTGTACCGGACAGCAGGGTTATCGGACGTTGGAAGCCTTGAGAGGTCCGGCCACACAGAACCATTGAATATATGTTGTTTGAGAAATCCTATCGTCTCCTCTGTGCCGAATACCTCTATCCCTCTCCCCCCCTCTGCCAGCAGTTCCGCTATGAATGGGAGGGCCTTTATATGATCCAGATGGATGTGGCTCAGGACCAGGTGCCGTATCTTTGAGATCTCATCCACCCCGCCCAGGGAGTTCACATTCCCGGCGTCTATGAGCAGATGGTCGTTGATTAAGAAGGCCGTGCTCTTATACCCAAGCAGTTCCGCCCCATAACAACCTAAGACCCTGAGCCTCATCGATCAGCCAATAGCCCCTTTCATCGCTCTGATAAATCCTGCAACGCGGGGCAGGAGGAGCCGCTTTCCCCGGTTTGCCTCGATCAGTTTGACAAGGGCGCTCCCGATGATAACCCCATCTGCCCACTTTGCAATCCTCTTAGCGTCATTCTCATTGGATATGCCGAAGCCAACGGCAATTGGGAGATCTGTCTGCTGGCGTATCCCGGGTATCTTCCCCCTGATCTCTGAAATGTTACGAAGCCTTGCCCCGGTGATCCCGGTCATCGAGACGTAATAGATAAACCCTGTTGAGGATAATGCGATCTTTTTTATCCTCTCCCCTGTACTGGTAGGGGCCAGGAGAAAGATGGTATCCAGTCCTGAGTACCTTGCGCATTTTATAAAATCTCCGGCCTCCTCCGGCGGGAGATCAGGGATGATCACCCCGTCAATCCCTGAGGAGACGGCATCTTTTGCAAATCTATCAATACCGTACTGGAAGATGATATTGTAGTAGGTCATGATAATCACAGGGATTGCCGCTCCATCTTTCCGTGCCCTTTTGATAAGGGCCAGGACCGTCCTCAGCGTGGTCTTAGACTGAAGGGCGCGCTCCGAGGCCCTCTGTATTGCAGGACCGTCAGCGACAGGGTCTGAGAATGGGACGCCAAGCTCAAGGATGTCACCGCCTGCCTGCTCTATTGTGGATATCAAGGCCTCCGTTGCAGAGAGATCAGGATCCCCTGCCATGATATAGGTAATCAGGGCCTTCTTACCCTGATTCCTGAGTCTTTTGAATGTCTCCCCGATTCTTCCCATCCTCAATCCGCTTTCCCCGTCTTAATCCCCCCATCCCCCCTTAAAAAAAGGGGGGGGATTACCGGTCCCCTATAATCTCTGAAACATGCTGTACATCCTTGTCTCCCCTGCCGGAGAGATTGACTATTATAACACGATCTCCCGGAAGGGAGGGTGCCAACTTCATGGTATAGGCTATGGCATGGGCGCTCTCCAATGCCGGCATGATCCCTTCGATCTCACTCAGGAGAGAGAATGCCTTCAACGCCTCTTTATCTGTTACGTGAGTATAATCAATCCTCTTCACATCCTTATAGTAACTATGCTCAGGTCCTACTGCCGAATAATCGAGTCCGGCAGAGACCGAGTGAGTCACCATGACCTGTCCATCCCTGTCCTGCAGGAGATAGGTCTTTGTCCCCTGAAAAACACCTGCGGATCCGGCGGCAAATCTGGCGGCATGTCTTCCAGTCCGGATCCCTAATCCTCCAGCCTCCACACCGATCATCCTGACACCCGGGTCATCCATAAAGGGATAGAACAGCCCGATGGCATTACTCCCTCCCCCGACACAGGCGACAAGACAGTCGGGGAGTCTCCCCTCGGCTTCAAAGATCTGCTCCCGCGCCTCTCTCCCAATGACAGACTGGAAATCCCTGATCATCATGGGATAGGGGTGCGCGCCTAAGACAGAACCCAGCACATAATGTGTGGTGCGGACATTTGTAGTCCAGTCCCTCATCGCCTCGTTGATCGCATCCTTCAGGGTCCTGCTCCCATGGTCCACCGGCGTCACTTTGGCGCCAAGGAGCTTCATCCGGAAGACATTCAGAGACTGCCGCGCCATATCCTCAGTCCCCATGTAGATCTTGCAATCCAGCCCGAACATGGCCGCCACGGTTGCGGTTGCCACCCCATGCTGTCCGGCGCCGGTCTCGGCAATGATCCGATCTTTTCCCATGCGTTTCGTCAGGATCGCCTGGCCTATCGTATTGTTGATCTTGTGGGCCCCGGTGTGACACAGGTCCTCGCGTTTGAGATATATCCTGGCCCCTTGGAGCTGCTTTGTCAGTCTCCCGGCAAAATAGAGGGGCGTGGGGCGGCCTACATATTTTGTAAGATATTATTCAAGCTCTTCCTTAAAGGCAGGATCGGCCTTTGCCTTTGAATAGACCTCTTCCAATTCTGCTAAGGCAGGCATAAGGGTTTCCGGAACAAACTTCCCGCCATAGACGCCGAAATGGCCGTTACTGTCAGGCAACATGGTGACTCCTTACCTCTTTTATGAAATTTCTGATCTTTGCATGGTCCTTTTTCCGCACACTCACCTCAACCCCGCTGGATACATCAACCCCATACGGTTTGATCTTTTTTATCGCCTCTCCCACATTGGAAGGGGTTAGCCCGCCTGATAAGATGATCTGGCCATACTCCTTTGCCTCCGCAGCAAGCTTCCAGTCAAAGGATTTCCCTGTCCCACCCTTGCTCTTTTCATGGTAAGTGTCCAGGAGAAAGGTGTCCAGCGGATACATCTTCATGCTGTGGATGCTCTCTGCATCTTTTACCCTGATCGCCTTGATGATCTTTTCTCTGAACCTTGTGCAAAGGAGAGGAGACTCTGAACCATGAAACTGCAGCACCTGCACGCCGCTCTCCCGCAGGATACGCCTAACCATATCTTCGCTCTCATCCACGATGACGCCTACGGTCGTAATAAATACAGGCAATTTTGCGATGATGTTACGGGCATTACCTGGTTCAATAAACCTGGGACTTTCCGGATAAAACACAAACCCTACCGCATCCGCGCCCGCCTCTGCCGATGCCATTGCATCTTCCAGGTTTGTTATCCCACAAATCTTGACCTTTACCATTTGACCTATCGCTCCGTTTCTTCAGAGAGGCCGGCCATAAAGGCCGGCGCTGTCTCCTTGCCCAATAAATTGGGCAACTACCGGCTATCCTACCAGTTCTCTTATCTTCTCACCCACGTCCTTAGATGTCACGATCGACTCACCCACCAGGATGGCGTGGACGTCGATGTTTCTCAACTTCTCAACATCCTCCCTGCTGGTTATCCCGCTCTCACTGACGACCACCTTTCCTTTGGGAATCTCTCTGATAACCCTGAAGGTGGTCTCTATATCTACCTTAAAGGTGGTCAGGTCCCTGTTATTGATGCCAATGATCCGTGCATCGGCCCTCAGCGCCTTTTCAAGCTCTCTCTCATCATGGACCTCCACCAGACTGGACATACCCAGTTCTCTTGAGAGTAAAATAAAATCAGAGAGGGCTGCCGGCTCTAATACGGCGGCGATCAGGAGGAGTGCGTCAGCTCCTATATATCTTGATTCGTATATCTGGTACTCCTCAAAGAGGAAGTCCTTTCTCAGTACCGGAAGCTTCGCACTCTCCTTCGCAATGCCGATATTCTCAGGCCCTCCTGAGAAAAACCGCCTCTCGGTCAGTACGGATATCGCCGATGCCCCTGCCTCTTCATATCTTTTTGCAAGGTCATTAACCTTCAGGTCTGAGATCAGGAGACCTTTTGAAGGAGAACTCTTCTTAATCTCCGCAATCAGGCGGATATGCCTGTCGTCTGTCTTTGAGGATATCGCTGCAAAAAAGTCTCTCGGGGTTTCAACGTCACGGATGTGCGACTTGATCTCCTTAAGCGGGAGCCTTGTCCGGCATTCAATCAGCTCTTCCCTTTTGCTCTCAATGATCTTCGATAAAATTCCTCCTGCGGCCAACTCCCTGATCACCTCTTCTTACTCTCCTTATGCCAACTGAGTCGTAGCCCTCTTTAATGCCTCCAATTTTGCCAATGCCTTTCCGGAATCTATAGATTCCTCTGCCACTTTGATAGCCGCCGGAAAATCAGAGGCCCTTCCGCCTACCATAATCCCTGCGGCTGCGTTAAGGAGGACTATATCCCGCCTCGGTCCCCTCTCCCCCTCCAGGATTTTCAGGACAATCCGGGCATTATCTTCTGCGCTGCCTCCCTGGATATCCTCAATGGTCCCGGTCTTTATCCCGAAATCCCCCGGCCGGATTTTATAGGTCTTTACCTTCCCCCTGTACCCCTCGCTAACCATCGTCTCGCCGGTAATGGTTATCTCATCCAGCCCGTCGCTCCCATGCACTACAAAACAGTGAGAGGCCCCGAGGTTCAGCAATACCCTGCTCAATGTCTCTGTCAGGTGCGATGCGTATACCCCGACCACCTGACAGGCGGCGCCTGCGGGGTTGGTCAGCGGACCGAGGATATTGAATAGGGTCCTTATGCCGATCTCCTGCCTTGGTCCTATTGCGTGCCGCATCGCAGGATGATGCATCGGGGCAAAGAGAAACCCTATCCCTATCTCGTTGACACACCGCTCTACCCGTTCAGGCGGTATATCTATCGTCACCCCCAGCGCCTTAAGGACGTCTGCACTCCCGCACAGGCTTGAGACAGAACGGTTTCCATGCTTTGCCACGGTGATGCCCGCTCCTGCCACGACAAAGGCAGAAGCCGTCGAGATATTGAAGGTGTGTGAACGGTCCCCGCCTGTGCCACAGGTATCTACCACATTGGAGTCCTGCACATTAATCCGGGCCGCCTTGTTCCGCATCACCCTTGCCGCGCCGGTAATCTCCTCTACCGTCTCCCCTTTTATCCTGAGGGCAACAAGGAAAGCGGCTATCTGAGCCGGAGTAGCCTGACCGCTCATGATCTCCTCCATAACCCCCTCGGTCTCTCCCTCGGTCAGGTCTGTTTTGTCTACAAGCTTGGTTATGGCTTCTCTAATCATAAGTATAGTGGTCGAGTGATTTTTAATAATACCCTTGAACCCTTAATTAAAACTATAGCCCTATAAAGTTCCTCAGCAGATCCTTCCCTGCGGCAGTTAATATAGACTCCGGATGAAACTGTACCCCCTCGACCCTGTATTCCTTATGCCGGATCCCCATGATCTCCCCCTCCTCTGTCTGCGCACTGATTTCAAGAGATGCCGGAAGTGTCTCTCTCCTGACAACCAGGGAGTGATAGCGCGTCGCCTCGAATGGATTGGGCAGCCCATGAAAGATGGTCCTGCCATCATGGCGGATCATGGATGTCTTGCCGTGCATCAGTCTGTAGTTCCTTATAACGTTTCCGCCAAAGGCCTCGGCAATGGCCTGATGACCCAGACAAACCCCTAAGATAGGGATCTTCCCTGCAAAACGCCGCACCAGATCTACAGAGATGCCCGCCTCTTTCGGGGTACAGGGCCCTGGGGAGATGACGATCCTCTCAGGTGCAAGCCCTTCTATCTCAGAGAGGCCGATCTTGTCATTTCGAAAGACACGGATATCCTGGCCCAGCTCCCCTAAATACTGGACCAGGTTGTAGGTAAAGGAATCGTAATTATCAATCACCAGCAACATGAGCTCTTCCCAATTCTTA
>JACROQ010000055.1:0-10087 GCA_016214375.1 Nitrospirota bacterium
CAGATTCAGAGAATCAGAGAGATGATTGAACTACCCCTGAAATATCCTGAGGTGTTTGAGAGACTCGGTATAGAAGCGCCAAAGGGTGTGTTCCTGTATGGACCACCGGGGACCGGCAAGACCTTAATTGCCCGCGCCATCGCCGGTGAAACCAATACCTTTTTTATTAGTATCAGCGGACCCGAGATCATGGGCAAATTCTATGGCGAGTCTGAAGCACGTCTGAGAAAGGTCTTTGAAGATGCACAGGGCCATGCCCCGGCGATTATTTTTATTGATGAGATTGATGCTATCGCGCCTAAAAGGGGGGAGATGGGTGGCGAAAAGCAGGTCGAGAGGCGTGTGGTGGCACAACTTTTATCTCTGCTCGATGGATTAGAATCCCGCGGGCATGTTATTGTCATAGGGGCAACGAATCTCCCCGACACGATTGATCCTGCATTAAGGAGACCGGGTAGATTTGACAGGGAGATATCTATTACTGTCCCTGATAGAAAGGGCAGGTTAGAGATATTACAGATTCACACGAGGGGAATGCCTCTCTCTGAAGATGTAAGCCTGGAAAAATTGTCTGAGATTACGCATGGCTTTGTGGGCGCTGATTTAGAGGCGCTGGCAAGAGAGGCGGCGATGTCAGCGCTTCGGAAGATTATACCCAAAATAGACTTTGAGATGGCAGATATCCCTTACGAGACACTTCTCGGTTTAGAAGTGACAATGGAGAACTTCGCAGAGGCCATGAAGGAGGTTGGACCTTCGGCAATACGTGAATTCTTTGTGGAAGTACCCGATGTAAAATGGGAGGACGTGGGTGGCCTTGAGAACATTAAAGAAGAATTGAGAGAGGCCATAGAGTGGCCGTTGAAGTATCCTGATGTCTTTAAAAAGGCGGATACAAATCCTTCTAAAGGGATCCTGCTTTATGGGGCGCCGGGCACAGGAAAGACCTTACTGGCTAAAGCTGCAGCAAGTCAGACCGGCGTTAATTTTATTTCAGTAAAGGGACCGGAGCTGATCTCAAAATTTGTCGGAGAGAGTGAGAAGGCTATACGTGAGGTATTTAAGATCGCAAAGCAGGCCTCCCCGACTATTCTGTTTTTTGATGAGATCGACGCCATCGTTCCCATGAGGGGGTCAGCAGGCGCTGAAGCACATGTCGTTGAACGGGTAATCGGCCAATTTCTGGCAGAGATGGATGGGATTGAGGAGCTTAAAGGTGTCGTAGTCCTGGCCGCCACCAATAGATTGGGGCTGATCGATCCAGCGCTCCTGAGGAGCGGCAGGTTTGACCTCATACTCGAACTCCCCGTACCGGATGAAGAGACACGATTAGAAATATTTAAGATACATACAAAAAAGAAACCCCTGGATAAGGATATTGATTTAAGGAGACTGGCAAAGGAGACAGAAGGTATAACAGGGGCTGATATTGAATTTATATGCAGGAAGTCCTCCATGTTTGCGATACGGGAATATATAGAAAATCAAAAATCAGGGCTCTCTATTTCAATAAAACATTTTGAGGAGGCCATGAAATTGATGATTGCCCAGCGTGGAAAACATAAAGTGTGATTGGGGAATTAGGAAATTAACCAATGAGTGAAATGGGTAAATATATCTACGGAATTGTAAGTTCTGATAAAGAATTATTTTTTACCTCGTGTAAAGTTATCGCCGGCAGTGATGTATATACAATCCATTATCGGGATATCGCTGCCGTGGTAAGCGACAAAGAGGTAGTAGATTATAACCATTTGCCTAAGGACAATGTCGCAAGATACTTGATCAGTCATCAATTAGTGATCGAAAGGGTTATGGAAGATTTTACGATTATCCCGATGCGATTAGGGACTTATGCCTTAGATGGAGATGAGGTGAGGTATACACTTGTTAAAGGGTATCCAATGATCAAGGATATATTCGAGAGAACTAACGGCAAAATAGAGATTGATGTAGTGGTTACATGGAGCGATTTTAACGGTGTCCTGAAAGAAGTTGCAGAGGAAGAAGAGATAAGAGAATTTAAACAGATCCTCCTTGGCAAAAAAGAGGGGGTAACAGTGGACGATCAGATGAAGATAGGGGTTCTGGTCAAAAACCATCTATATCAGAAAAGGGAAAGATATGCAAAGGAAATAGGGACATCTCTGGCCATAATCAGCCGGAATCATAAGGCCCATGACCTCATGAATGATGAGATGGTTCTCAATATGGCCTTTCTTATAGAAAAATCCGGAAAAGAAGATTTTGAGAAGATGGTAGAAGACCTGAATACTAAATTTGGTGAAAAGTTGAATTTTAGATGTGTGGGTCCCCTACCCCTCTACAGCTTTAATACGTTAGAAGTAAAGAAAATACAGTTTGATGAGATAGCCTTGGCAAAAGAAAAACTGAATCTAAGGGACCTTGCTACAAAAGAGGAGATAAAAAAGGCATACAGGCGCCAGGCCCTGGTCTATCACCCTGATAGATCTCACAGAATATCAGATACAGAGGGACAATTTGAAGAAGTAAACAGGGCGTATAAGCTTCTTTTAGAATGCTGTCAGGAAGGAGTTTGTTCTTTTAAAGGAAAATTTGCCGGGGATGCGATTGTTGTAAAGATAAGGGATTAGTGGGAGGGGGCAAGGGGAATGCCGGTGCAGGAAGGGAAATATATCTATTGCATCATAAAAAACAGGGATTTTATAGACTTCGGCCCCTGTGGCATTGGTGAACGAGGGGACAGGGTATATACCATACCCTATCGGGATATAAGCGCTGTCGTCAGCGATGCACCGATTAAAAGATATTCGGTTGCCAGAGAAAATCTGATCCCCCACGAGCGCGCCATTGAAGAGGTGATGAAGTCCTATACAGTTCTGCCGGTAAGATTTGCTACCATAGCCGGAGATGAGGTGAGAGTAAAAAAGATATTGGAGAAAGAGTACGACAGGTTTATTGATCTGCTGAAAGATATGGAGGGTAAGAAGGAGCTTGGATTAAAGGCTGTATTTAAGGAAGAGATTGTCTACAGGGATATCCTGGCAAATTATGAAGGGATTAGAATGCAAAGAGAAAAGATGGAGATGGTGGCGCACTCCGCGAATGTACATCCAAAACTTATAGAGATAGGCAGACTGGTTGAATCTGCCCTCTCTGAGGAAAGGACGAGGTATAAAGAAGAGATACTATACACCCTCGAGCCCTTAGCCCTGAAAGTCAAGACCTCCAATAGCTATTACGATCTGGTGATTATAAACGCCGCCTTTTTAATAGAGGAAAAAAGAGAATCAGAGTTTGACCAGAAAGTAAGGGATATAACCGGCAAATATGACGATAAAATAAAATTTAAATATGTTGGGACAGTGCCCCCATTTAATTTTGTCAATGTGGTGATCCATACTGGAGATCTTTGAGATGTTTTTGATTGATGACCTGTTAATGCTGCCTGCGAAAGGATTTTTGGGTATCTTTAAGAAAGTCCATGAGATGGTTGAACAGGAATTGTCAGATGAAACATATATCCGGGAAAAACTCGTGGCGCTGCAATTACGCTTTGAATTGGATGTAATAAGCGAAGAAGCATACCACAGGCAAGAGAAGGAACTTCTGGCACGTTTAGATGCCATCAGAAGCGCTGAGGAAGAATAGAAAACAAGGAGGTGCAAAAATGGCTAATATGGAAGACGCGAGGAAAGTGGTCACTGACTTTTTAAAAAAGACCCTCGAGGTAGAAGACGTGAAAGTCATTAAGGAGACAAAAATGAATGACGGCTGGGAGGCTGAGGCAGAAGTCTACGAGGAGAGTTCTTTTATAAAGTCTCTCGGATTACCCGCCAGATTACAGGACAGGCATATCTATGAGGTCAAGCTGGACAATAACCTGGAAATCCAGTCCTATGAGCGGAAAGATCTGGCGGCACATTAGTTGACGCTGAAAAATGGCAGATCTTATCTATTTATATTGCGTTACAAATAGAGTACCACAACCAAAAGATGATGGATATGGTGTATATTCCCTTAATCATCAGGGGCTTTATGCCGTGGTCAGCAAAGTTCCGGAAGACGAATTTGGTGAGGAGAATCTGAAGAAGAATCTAAGTAATTTAGAGTGGTTAAAAATTAAGGCATACAGGCATGAAAAGATCGTAGAAGAGGTTATGAAAGATGGTTGTGTCGTCCCTTTTAAGTTAGCGACCCTGTTTACAGCAGAGGATTCACTGATGGCAATGCTCAAAGAACATGCAGAAGAATTAAGGAGAAATTTAGAGAACCTGGAAGAAAAGGACGAATGGGGGGTCAAGATTTATTGTGATATGGAAAGATTAAAGAATATTTTCCTTATAGATGATAAAGAGATTTTAAGGATGGATAAGGAAATAAGCTCATCTGCCCTTGGCCCTGGCAAGGCATTTCTTTTAAAGAAGAAAAGAGAAAAATTGTTGAATGATCTGATAGATAAAAAAATCGAGGAGACAGTTCAGGAGTTTTTAAACGGTCTTAAACAACAATCGCTACGGACACGCTTTAACAGATCATTACCAAAAGATGTAACAGAAAGAATGGATGACATGATTTTAAATGCCGCCTTTTTAGTGGAACAAGATAAGTTGAACGCCTTTATCAGGGAAATAGAAATTCTTAAAAACCAATATGAAGGTACGGGGTTCCTTTTTGATTGCACAGGTCCATGGCCGCCGTATAATTTCTGTTGATTTTACATAATGGATAATACCGTTACAAGTTCAAAAGATGTAGCCCTCGTAGAGATTCTTGACAGGGTTCTGGATAAGGGTGTGGTCATATCCGGAGATATAGTAATTTCCGTGGCTGGTGTTGACCTTATATATTTAGGATTGCGGGCTTTGCTCAGCTCAATGGAAACCATGGAACGTTTAAGAGGCTCCCCTATTGCAGGCCCGATGCAGGAGCCAACTTGATGCCAACGGAACAATCCATCCAGAGGAGTCAGAATACCCATCCCAATAGGATTAACATTGACCCTGAAAAGATAGAGAACGGATTGGCAAAGTTGGTTCTTACACTTGTGGAATTAATAAAAAAACTCCTGGAAAAGCAGGCAATCAGGAGGATTGAAGGTGGTTCCTTATCTGATGAAGAGGTCGAAAGGATTGGTGAGGCCCTGATGAAATTAGAAGACAAGATACAGGAACTAAAAGAAATATTCCAGCTTAAGGATGAAGATCTTTCTCTTAATTTGGGTCCATTAAGGGACTTGATATAGATGAGGACTCTTATCTATGTTCCTGTTATCCACACCAGTGCAGACCTTGGCTCATTGGCAGAAGATGTGGCAAAGAGGGGAAAGATAGATCTGGGAGAGGAAGTATGGAGACAACATGAAGAAATAGTTAACGGCTTCTGGAATGTGCTTATAAAATATTTTGACTCCCTTGAGGTGTCCGGGTTCAAGATATACCAGGACGGGATGGTGGCGGAAGGGGAAGTCGGGCAGAGAATAGTAGAGGAAGGGGTAAGATCAGGAAGTAAAAACTATGAAGTCATTGCAAGACTAATTGGAAAGGGGGCCATTTTAGTCAAGACGGAGGATTTCTCTCTTGTCAGTAAAGAGCGTGACAGCCTTATAAAGATAACGCAGGGTAAGACTGCAGTGGAAAAATTAATCGCAATCATAAAATACAAGATAATAAAGAACAGGCTCTTAAAGGAAAGAGACAGATATATTGCCGGAAGAATAGCAGAAACCCTGCATCAAGGAGAGCGGGGGATCGTTTTTATCGGCGCTTATCACGATCTCAAAAAGAGATTGCCTGAAGACATTAAAATTATAGAAATAAAGGATACAGAGAGAGTAAGAGAATATCAGAGGCTGCTGCCTTTTTACCACAAACATAATAAAGAGGGGATCAAAGAACTGGGCAGATACCTTATTTCAGAAATAGATATTTCATAAAAATTGGTAAGGAGGCGGAGATAATACCGGCAAAAATGGATAATATCAATGCGCGAATCACGTGAATCTATCAGACTGCCGCTCACTGCAACGGTAAAGATTATTCATGATCATGGAGTTTCATTTTATGGCTATACCAGAGATATCAGCAGGGAGGGTATAGGACTCTACTCATGTTCGGCGTTTGAAGACCCCGGAAAAATAAGATTAGAGATCACCTTCAAGGATATATGGGGGAAGAGTAGAATAGAGACAGTCCATGGAGAGATTGCATGGACCTATAAGTGGAACTGGGTATATGTGTTAGGGGTAAGATTTACTCAGATACTGAATCATGAGGAGACGCCGGCCCTGCTGGAATACATAGAGAGATGTGAGAGACTGATCTGTGAAGACATCCACCATTGAAACACCCATGCCCCTTCGGGACACAAAGGAGCATGAAAATCCAGTATGTCACCCTGAACTTGTTTCAGGGTCTCTTGGGAAGGAGATCCCGAAACAAGTTCGGGATGACAGAAAAGATGACAGGGAGGCTGTATTTTCGAATGAAGATATATATCTACGGTATCATCGATTCAAACGGCGGGATAGACGAATCCATCCGGGGAGTCAAAGGGGCTCCAATCCAGAATATTCCCTACAGGGATATGGGTATCGTCGTAAGCAGATTTGACGAGCCGAAAGGAATAACGAAAACCAATGCCTTGGAACATGAGGACGTTCTGGAGAGACTGATGAAACGCTTTACCGTTCTGCCCCTGAAATTCCGTACCCTTTTCAATCGTGAGGAGGATTTCCTCTCGATCATGGAGGATCATTACGGTGATTTCTGGGAAAATCTCGACAGGCTTCGCAACAAGGCGGAGTTTGGGATCAAGGTCATCTGGTCCGGTGACCGGATACGGGAGCGGATAGAAAGGGATTATTGTAAGACTAATCCGGGCACGCCAGAGGCATCTGATCCCCATGGAAACAGGTACATCGAAGAAAAATTTGAGAAGTATCAGATCGAAAAGGAGTTTGAAGAAAAGGCGGAGATATGTATCTCGATTATAGACAACTTCCTGAACAAATTCGCCGCAGAAAAGAAACTCGAGAAGTCGAAGAGTAGGGATATCCTTTTGAATGCCTTTTATCTTGTTGAGAAAGGAAGGCAAAAGGATTTCAAGGAGGCCTTTGAGATATTCAAGATCGCTCCCGGTGGTTTTAATTACAAGCTCCTGGGACCATTGCCCCCTTATGATTTCGTTAAGATTGACGGCAGGGAGGGGGTAACTTTATAAAAATATACCTTCCCCTGATTGAGACAGAGGCCCTTTGTCCCAATAGAGTTGTTGAAAAAGGTGAGAGAGGTGCTGGACAGCCCTGTCCGGCACCCGGTTTGACAGCCTCGTAAAAACTCTCGACAGCGGACGGCTTCCTAAAAAGTCCATATGCAAGGCGCACAAATCCTGAGGAATGAGGCGTACTTTTTTAGGTGCGCCGCAATGACGAAGGATGCAGCGCAACGCCGCACGACCCATTGCATTTACTTCGTAGCAATGGGTACCCCGCTTTTTACGAAGCCGTCAGGTTTGAGTAATTACCCTGTCTATGTTATACCATTACCATGGATGTTGTCCTTTTATCCCGTCTGCAGTTTTCACTGACGATCGCCTTTCATTTTATCTTTGTTTCAATCAATGTAGGACTGGCATGGCTGCTGGTCCTTGTTGAGGCGCTTGGATGGAGGACAAGGGACGGAGAGGTTTATGTCGAAGCTGCAAAGTTTTTTGGAAGAATTTTCGCCGTCACCTTCATCATAGGCGTCGCCACCGGCATCGTCATGGAGTTCCAGTTCGGGATGAACTGGGCAGGGTACTCCAGGTTTGCCGGTGATGTCTTTGGCCCACTCCTGGCGGCTGAAGGCCTTCTGGCCTTCTTCCTGGAATCCTCTTTCCTCGGCCTCTATCTCTTTGGGAGAAACAGGGTATCCCGCGGCATACACGGGTTCTCCATCCTCATGGTCGCCGCAGGGTCTATACTCTCGGCCTTCTGGATCCTCGCGGCAAACTCATGGCAGCAGACACCGGCAGGCTATATCCTGCGGAATGGACGGCTCGAGCTGACCAGCCTTTGGGATGCAATATTTAACCCCTCTACCCTGCTCCGCTTCTTTCACACGGTGGATGCCACCCTGATCGTGGCCTCGTTTTTCATGGGAGGGATAGCCGCCCACCTGCTTCTAAAGAACAAAAAGGTGGAGATGGCAAAAAAATCATTACGGCTGGCGATCGTCATTGGCCTGATCGCCTCTCTCCTCCAGGTCGTGCCCTTTGGTCATGGGCATGCAAAACAGGTGGCAATGACACAGCCTGAAAAATTTGCCGTGTTCGAGGCGGTATCTGAGACACAGTCCCATGCCCCTATGGTATTATTTGGTCTCCCATCGGCGACACAACCCGGATTAAGGTGGGCCGTAGAGATACCGGGCCTCCTGAGCTGGATAACCTTTGGGGATACATCGGCCATAGTAAAGGGGCTCAAAGACTTCCCGCCGGATGAGCTCCCGCCGCGGGTCATCCCTTTTCTGGCATTCCGTATGATGGTGGTCCTGGGATTATACTTTGTTGGGATCATGCTGTATGGGGCCATCCAGCTCTACCGGGATAAACTCTGGGAGGGGCGCCGGTTCCTGAGGGTGTTCGTGTGGTCTATCCCCCTTCCGATCGCGGCCTCTCAACTTGGATGGATCGCCGCTGAGGTCGGCCGTCAGCCATGGATTATCTACAGGGTTATGAAAACAGCGGATGCGGTCTCTCCCTCCCTGTCGGCAGGGAATGTGCTCTCTTCTATAGTGCTCTTTGGCCTGTTGTACAGCCTCCTTGGCATACTCTATCTCTATATTGTAATGAGGGAGGTGAACGGATGGATCTGAATGCGGTCTGGTTTTTTCTAATCCTTGGTCTGACAGCAGGATACGCCATCTTAGACGGTTTTGACCTTGGGGTCGGGGTCCTCCACCTCTTTGCACGGGACAACAGCGAGAGACGGATTAACATTAATGCGATTGGACCGGTGTGGGATGGGAATGAGGTATGGCTGTTAGTCGCAGGGGGTTCTTTATTCGCCGTGTTCCCTATGGCCTATGCCGCGATCCTCAGCGGCTTTTATCTTCTACTGATCCTGCTGCTGACCTCTTTGATCTTCCGGGCCGTCTCCTTAGAGTTTCGCAACAAGGTCTCCTCTGCCGCCTGGCAGCGGCTATGGGACTGGTCATTCGGGCTTGGAAGCCTCCTGGCCTCTCTGTTGTTTGGCATCATGCTTGGAAATATCCTCCAGGGCGTGTCTATCGATCAAGAGGGGATATTCACCGGACACTTCCTCTCTCAGTTCAACCTCTTTTCGATCCTTACAGGTCTTCTAATCCTGACCGTCTTTGTCATGCATGGCGGAATATACATGACGCTGAAGACAGAAGGTCTATTGCTTGAACGGATGCGGCGGGCTGTCTCTATGGCCTGGTTTATCCTCATCATCCTTTTTCCCACGGCGGTCATCAGCACCTATTATGTCTCGCCGTTTCTGTTCAGGGGCCTCTTGCGCGCTCCTTTCCCAGGGATCACAGCCGTCATCCTCTTAGCCGCAATCCTCTGTATTCCTGCAGCCCTATGGTTCAAGAGATATGCCCTCTCGTTTCTGGCATCCTCCGTGATGATTGCCTGTGGGATATTACTGACAGGGCTTAGCCTCTTCCCCCGCCTAATCCCATCGGGGATTGACCCAGCCTATAGCCTCACCATCTATAATGCCGCAGCGGGCCCCCGCACACTGACTGCCATGCTGGTTATCACGCTCATCTCTTTGCCCCTGGTTATCAGTTATACCATCTATATCCACAGGGTATTTAAGGGAAAGGTAGCAGGCTCAGAAGAGAGTCACTACTGATTCTTTCATTCATTGATGCAGGGTTTACCAACACCCTCTGCGTAGTTTAAATAGGCGAGGAGCATGAAAATGTGATCCGTTTATGCCTTCGCCTGTCGCCCCTGTTGAAAACCTCTGCGGAAAGTTAAAAAACATATCCGACAGTGAGCGTAGCCCCATCGAGCATAATAGCCTTGTCAGTCTCCTCTAATCGGGTTTTCGTGAATCTGTATATTACTTTGAACAATAAATAATCCGTGG
>JACROQ010000055.1:10093-11892 GCA_016214375.1 Nitrospirota bacterium
GAAGACCGCCACCATAGTTGTAAGAAAGATCCGTCTCGCCAACTGGAAATCCTTCAACATTTCCACTGAAATTGATGAGACCTATACCTCCGGTAACCAATGGGGTAAGCCGGTGCGATAACAAATTAACGTCGAGGTTGAAATCAAGACCAAGAAGAGAGGTGTCACCCTGTACAGTAACACCTGAGGCTTTTCCCATGACATTTGTGGAACCGAGCCAAAAGTCCATATTCAAGTTTACATGGTCACTAAAATTGGTTCCGAATCCTAACCCGATAGCAGAGGTACTGTCCAATTTCATCGACATTACTTCCAAATCCGAAGCACTCGTCGAATCCCCACCCATATTTTGAACCATCGCATAAAGCTCGATCCTCCCCTGACGACTCCACTCCTGGGCTGTACAGGGAATAGCCGCTACAAAGAAAAATAGCAAGAAAACAATTGTGATCAGCAACAATTTTGTCCTACAGCTTTTTCCTTTCATTTTCCCCTCCCTGTACCCTTCCCTTTGCTTAGAAAGGATCGCTCTGTTTCCCAAGGTCATTACTAAGAGTACATTGGGATAGCTCTTTCCTTCCTTCAATATCATCAAGCCTTACCAGTTCATTTCGAGCCATTAAAATTCCCATTTTTACCTTTTGCTCCAGGTAGTAGGTTTTCCCGGCCTCAAGGACAATATGTATCTCACTCGTGTTCTCAGCCTTTGAGGTAAAAATATACTTTCCTGGATCTAAGACCGTATAGATATAGCGTCTCCCTCCTGTAGCCCCTATATACTGACCGTTGGCTGTAACCTCCATTTTGACAATAGAACCAAAAGAAGTGGGGCGTAAGACATATACCAAAGCCTTTCCTTCCGGCGGGTGTAAATCTCTGATCTTCAGATCTATTGCTGTAGGCATTTTTCCCACAGCGGAACAACCTACCAGAAAAGAGAAAGCGAACATAAACAATATCCATTTATATGGCTTCATTATATTTCCCCCTTTTTGAATAACGCTGGGTTTCTATATGTTAAAACCTGTACGATATCCTGATTCCAACTGTCTTAGTCGGCCCATCGATTTCTGGCAAAATTCTGATGCTGGATTTCTGCTGGAATTCAGGACTACTGTAAACCGTTTCATATTTCTTTTGTCCTGAACCGATGGCCACGCCGATGAGACCACTGACGGCAGTCATACTAAGAATAATCCCATTCTTGGCGCTGCTGCTGGGTTCAAAACCCTCTGTATTGGAGGTGGACACCCCAATCGCGCTGCCTATTAATCCAGCTACACCCAATCCAACACCATATTCCAGAGCATATGACCCTTTTTCAATCTCAACTTTTATGACCTGATCCACTCCGATAGACTCTTCTCTCTCTGAGCGATCAGGTTTATACGTGATGGTATCTCTCCTAATGTTTACCGTAGAAAAATGAACCTTATAACCATCTGTCTTCCAGATACGTCCTTTTTGAAAAGATAAATTTTCCGTGATCGGGGTAGCGTCACCGGCCCAAGCGATATGGAAAGCAGACAATAAAAAGAGGGCAACGAACAGACTGACAAATGATCTACGAAAGCTTGATAAACTTGTTTTCATCGTAAATTCTCCCTGTTCCCCCCTTCACCGGTGAAGGGCGAAGGGGGGATACTTTAAAATTTAAGGGTTAATCCTCCCATCGCAGGAGACAAATCTTTTAATTGGAATGATTCCGGGGCGCTGGTCTCCGGTGCCTTCTCTTCCAATTGGCCATCACCCCCCTTTTCTACATCCACTTTTTTATTCTGAGTGGCCTTCACGATCAC
>JACROQ010000030.1 GCA_016214375.1 Nitrospirota bacterium
CCCTCCTCCTTACCCGTGATGACCCATACTATCAGCTCCTTATTCTATTGCAAGGGATTTGTGCAACAGACTCATATGGATTCCTTTTTAAGAACATATCCAGAAAAACTCCCAGAAGGAGAAAAAATTTGCAGCACAGCGGAAAATATTCCTAAACAAGATGAAAGCTTTGATGTGGTAATTTGTGTAAACGCTTTAGATCATATGATTAACCCAGATAAGGCTCTTTCTGAAATTCGCCGTATTCTAAAAAAAGACGGTATATTTGTCCTCGGTATTTTCTTACATCCAACACCAATAGCCTTCGCTCGCAGATTTATTGAGAAATTCCTGCCATTTTTTAGAGAAGAAGCACATCCTTATTCATATACATTTAAAAGTATCCGTGAAGAATTGGAAAAATTATTCTTAATTCAACAAGAAATAAGAGTATTCAGAAAAGATGCAGCGTTTATCCCTACACTGCATAGGGAAGACTGGATGTTCACCTGCAAGAAAAAATAGTCAATAATTAAAAACTTCATAGCCTGATTCTTTAAGTGTTTGAATGATAAAATTGGAGACACAATGGTCTGCAAAGAATCTTAAGCTCATTAAACAGCAACCTCAAATTCTGATAAATCACGGGCATAGTCCAGGCATGCTACAATCTGCTCCTTTGTCAGGTCTGGAAATTCTGCCATAATTTCCTCGACAGTGTTGCTCGACGCTAAATATCCAAGGACAAGACTGACCGGGATTCTCGTCCTTTTAATCCGTGGCTTGCCGTGAAGTACGTCAGGCGTACTTACAATATGGTCTCTCCAATCTATTGGCATTGTATCCTCCCTTCTGTTAGACTACTTACCGTGTTGTATCTCCGCCCCACTCCTTTTAACCTCATCAACAATCAAAGTCCCCTGTTCGGTTCTCTCAATCTGGGATGGTGAGAAACCAATTGCTTCAATTAGTCACAAATTTCATTGTCGTAACATATCATAAGTAGGGTGTTTAAACAAGAAAGACATGGGCACTTCTTTTTGTTGTCCAATCCTGCTGGTTGTGGTATCTTCAAGCCTGCCGCTGAATCACAAAACCGGCCTTTCACAGCAGCGGCTCATTTGATACCATGAAAATTGCGCTGATTATTCCAAGAAACGGATCGGAAGAGAAATCCAGTTTTTACGATTTAAAATTCGTATCGTCTTTTCTATTTTCCAGAAAGCATTTCTCCTATCTTTTAGCCATCCCAACCCTGGCGTCACTGACCCCGCCTGAGCATGAGATCCGGGTATTTGATGAGAACATAGAGGATATCGACTACGGTTGGGGGGCGGCGCTTGCAGGGATCAGTGTCCGGACCATGTTTGCACTTAGGGCGTATGAAATAGCGGATCGTTTCAGGAAAATGGGGGTAAAAACAGTGTTGGGGGGAATCCACCCCTCCTTTTGTACGGATGAGGCCCTTCAGCATTCTGATTCGGTTGTCGTGGGGGAGGCGGAAGGCATCTGGCCGGGACTGCTGAAAGATGTTCAGGAGGGGAGACTCCGGAGGATATACCAGGCAGCTAATTATACCGACCTGACTTCTTCACCGGCGACTGTGAGAACTCTCATGTCTAAAAAGCGTTACTTTGCTGATATCATTCAGACCACGAAGGGGTGCCCATTCACCTGTGAGTTCTGTTCTGTCTATGCCTTTGACGGCCAGAAGATCAGGAATAAACCGATTGACATGGTTTTAAAAGAGATCCGGGAGGTTCAGGGCACAGACGCCCAATTTAAGAAAAAGTCTGTCTTTTTTGCGGACGACAATATCATCGCCAACCCAAAATATGCCCGTGAATTATTCATGGCGCTGAAGGCATACCGGTTGAACTGGTCCTGCCAGGCATCGATCAACATCTCAAAAGATGACGACCTCCTGAAATCAATGAAAGAGAGCGGGTGCGGTTCCATATTAATCGGTCTGGAATCGATCTCACCCGAGAACCTGACCCGTATGAACAAAAAATTAAACCTCCGGTACGATTACCTGACGGCCATACGGAAGATACAATCCCATGGCATCCTCGTCCATGGATCTTTTATCCTAGGCAATGACTTTGATGATCTGTCGTCCTTTGGTGGGCTGATCCGTTTCATAAGAGAGGCACGGCTTCTGATGCCTCTGATCAATATCCTGACCCCTTTCCCTGGAACAGAGCTGCACAAACGCCTTGAGGAGGAGGGACGCATATTACATAAAGACTGGAGCAAATATGACGCCGCGCATGTGGTCTTTAAACCGGCCCTCATGAGTCCCGAAGAATTGATACATGGATACCGAAAAGTCCTCAGGGAGGTCTATTCTTTTGAAAGCATATACAGCAACCTTCAATACTACTGGGATCACGATTTTTGGAAACATTCCAATGAGGTGGATCCGATCCGGTTCAAATTCCGTATGCTTTTTGCCGCACGATTATGCACCTTGCTGGGTTATAAAAATCCGGCAAGGACAAAATTCATCATCAGGATATTTCCCAGGTTGTTTGACCGGCGTGTGCGGCTCTCGACGATTCTTACCTTAATGGCTTACAACGATTTCGCTTATACCGTTTAATGACATAGTTTATCCCTTAGGCTTGGCCTTGATGCACTCAATATCCAGTTTGATAAGGACCTCATCTCCCACTACCACCCCGCCGTTGTCCAGGACCTTATTCCAGTTCATGCCGAAGTCTTTCCGGTTCAGCTTTCCTTCTCCTGTAAATCCAGCCCGTGTATCTCCCCACGGATCCTTGGTAGCGCCGTTAAAGCTCCCTTTCAGGGTAATCTCTTTGGTGACACCTAACAGGGTCAGGTCCCCCACGACAACATAATCCTCTCCTTCCTTGTGGTAGGACTTCATCTTATACGTCATGGTGGGGTACTTCTCTGTGTTGAAGAAATCGGAGCCCCGCAAATGGGCATCCCGCTTCTCATGATTCGTAGTGACAGACGCCGTTTTGATCACGGCCTCGAGCGCCTTGACCTTCAACGCGTCAGGGTCCATCTCGATATAACCCGTATAATCCATAAACCGGCCTGTGGTTTTTGAGATGACCATGTGAGCTACCCGGAACTCTATGGTGGAGTGATCCAGATCCACATCATACCGGGCCATCTCGGCCTGGCTTATCCCCAAAGCAATCATCAGGACGACACTTACGATTATCCCCAAAACAATCTTTTCTGCCTTCGTGCTTTTCAACATCGCTCCCTCCTTTTATGAATGCCCTTCACCCTTAAAGCAGGAAAGAAGATATATATGCTTAGATAGCCTTGAGGAGTCTTTTAGCCTTTGCAACGGCCTCGGATTTTACCCAGAGAATAACCCCGTAGCGGCCCCCTCCGGCCACGATCGCATCAATGACGGTCACATTGATCTTGGCCGCTGCAAGTCTCGACAGGATGTCCGCCACTGCCCCGACCCGGTCCTCTCCCTGGACGAGAAAGCAAGATTTTTTAGCGCCCACTTTCAGTCCCGCCTCCTTTGCGGCCTTTTTGAAGGCGGCCTCATCCTCCGGGATAAAATCGATCTGAGCCTTTCGTCCATGCGGAAATCCTGTGAAGGCAAGGAGATTCACCCCTGCATCCCTAAGCGCCTCCAGAAGCCGCACCCCTTCACCCGGCCTGTTCGGAACCTCGACCTTGTAATAGGCCACCTTTCGAATCGTGTCTGCCATGTTCCCCTCCTTTATCAATTATGAGAAACCTGGGTCAGGTCTTGAATATTGATGTGGCATGCCACATCAATATTCAAGACCTGACCCCTTCACCATGACATAGAAATAGCACATCACTCCATCAAAGTCAAAGAGCAGATTACCGGATGAAGGGTCAAACTGCCCCTGTCTTGACAGATTTTCTGGATGCTGTATCCTAACGGCAAATGGCAAGATCTTCTGACCTCGACCCTTTTTTTTACCCTGAATCTATTGCCGTCATCGGGGCATCAGCGAATACGGCCAAGCCCTCCGGGATTGTCCTGATGAACCTGCTGAACAACTTTCAGGGCAGGATCTATCCGGTCAATCCAAAACATGCTGCTTTGCACGGAATCCCATGCTTCCCCTCTGTAACGGACATCCCCGGCAAGGTCTCTCTCTCCATCCTCATCACCCCCCCGGCCATTATCCCGGAGCTGCTGAGAGAACATGCCGCCAAGGAGATTCACCACGTCATCATTGCAAGCGCAGGCTTCGGAGAAACCGAGACCGGGGCGGAATTGGAGCGGGATATCCAGGAGATCTCAGACCGCCTGAATATCCGTATCATCGGGCCCAACTGTCTTGGCGTGTTCCATCCCTCGGCCGGGCTTGACACATTCTTTCTCCCCCATGATCGTGTCTCAAGGCCACGGGAGGGCGGTATATCGATCATCTCCCAGAGCGGTTCCATCCTCGGGCTTACGATGATCCTGTTGGCGGAGGAAGGGCCTGGCATTGCCAAGGCTGTCAGCTATGGCAACAGGGTGGATGTCGGGGAAGCAGAACTTCTGGAATATCTGAGCGTTGATGATGAAACCAAGGTCATCGGTCTCTGCATCGAGTCGATCAGTGACGGCAGGCGGTTTATCCGTGCGGCACAGAGGTGTGATAAGCCGGTCGTCGTCATGAAATTAGGACAGGAGACTGCCGGGAAAAAGGCGTCCCGTTCGCACACCGGCTCCATGTCCGGGGACTATGAGATCTTCCGGGCCGCATTCCGGAGGAGCGGCGTATCAGAGGCCAGGACGATTGAGGAGTTTCTGGATCTGTTAAAGGTCTTCTCCATGCAGAAACCGAGGGCAGGACGGCGGGTCCTCATCCTGACCAATGCAGGCGGCGTAAGTGTGATGGCCGCAGACCACTGCAATCAGGCAGGATTGGATGTCCCGGACCTCCCTGCTGAATTGAAGGAAAGGCTCAGGGCCGTACTTCCGCCTTACTACTCCCTCGCGAATCCAGTAGACCTGACCGGAAATTCCACGGATGATGAGTTTGCGCTCGTGCTGCGCACCTGCCTTGATCATTTTGATGCCGCCATCCTGATCCCCTTTATGACAGTCCCCGGAGTGACCCCCAACCTTGGCGAGGTGATCGTCCACGCGATACAGGACTGCCATAGGCCGGTCATATCGCTCTCTCCTTATGCCAAGGATGGAGAAAAATTTAAAGAATCATTCACCAGACATGGCATCCCGATCCTGCCGACCCCGGTAAGAATCGTGCAGGCCCTGTCGCACCTCCTGAGAGACAGGGCTGTTGAACCGCTCCCAGAGGAGACAAGGGAGGATCCGGCAGTGACATCCATACTGAGAACGAAAATGGGGACAGATCTATTATCCGTGGAAGAGAAGCATCGCTTCCTTGATGCATTGCAGATCCGGTATCCAAAGGCCATCCGGGCTAAAAACCAGACTGAAGCAATATTGGCAGCACAGACCATAGGCCTCCCCGTGGCCCTGAAGATAGCCTCCCCGGATATCCTCCATAAGACCGATGCCGGCGGGGTCAGATTAGCCATCCGGAGTCTCCAGGAATTGCGCAAGGCCTACGGGGAGGTGATCCGCTCTGCAAGACAGTATCGCCCCGATGCCCGCATCCTTGGTGTCGATGTTGAGGAGATGGTCCCCCCGGGTGTTGAGGTCATCATCGGAGGCATCCGGGACCCGCAGTTTGGTCCTGTCGTAATGTGCGGCCTCGGCGGCATCTTTGTAGAGACGATCCGGGCTGTCGTCTTTGAGATAGCGCCGGTGACCTGTAACGGCGCCCGCAGGATGCTGGAATCCATCAAGGGATATCCTGTGTTAAAAGGGGTTCGGGGCAGACAGGGGGTCGATCTGGAGTCCCTCACAAAGGGGATCGTCTCCATCTCAGAGGTGATCGCATCCTGTCCTGAGATAGGGGAGATAGAGCTCAACCCTCTGATGGCCTACGCTTCAGGGATCATTGCCGTGGATGCACGGATTATACCGGCATCCGGAAAGGAACTACCCCATTAAGATGAAATCTTATCTCCTCATATTCAGCGCGGTCTTACTCTTCGGATGTGCCGTCTATACCCCTGTAAAAAAGACAAAGACAGAGGATACAAATCCCTCGAAGGAGATGGGAAAGTCCTTTGTGAATGAGGCCTTACAGCATTATCAATTCATCAAAGATCCGGAGGTGGTGAATGCGGTCAACAGGGCCGGGTACCGGATTGTCCGGGCTATAGGCTCCAATCCGGAGAGCTATCACTTTCTGGTGGTCCATGAGCCCCAGCCGAATGCCTTTGCCATACCCGGAGGCTATATCTTTATGTTCGACGGGCTGCTCCTCCAATTGAAAGGCGAAGATGAGATTGCCGGCGTGTTGGCCCACGAGATTGCCCACGTGGAACGCAATCACTTCTTTAAAGACGCCAAAAAGATCGCGGCCTTAGACATAGCCACCATTGCGGCCATTCTCTTAGGAGGGGGAGGGATCGCCGCCGCGACAATCGCCAGTGCGGCCAATATTGACGTGCGCCTCCAGTTCAGCCGTGAGAATGAGTCAGAGGCAGACAGCTATGCCCTCCGGTATCTGCGGACAGCCGGCTATTCCCCCAGGGGCCTCTTAGACTTCTTTGACAACCTGCTCCGTTATGAACGCTTTAATCCTCAACTGGTTCCCGCCTATATGGCGACACATCCTGATCTTGCGAGCAGACGGGACATCGTCGCCAATTTCGTTTCGAGAGAGACGATGCAGACCAACCCTGATCTTTTAAAAAAACCCATAGAGCCGGACAGGGTGGGCTGGGGGAGGGTACAGGCGGTACTGCTCTCTCATGACCAGAAGAGGAAGGAGGAGTCTTCCATCCTTCAGGCCCTGGGGATTGATGAGATGCCGGCAGAGGCGAGAGAAGAGGTGAAGGACTATCTCCTCGGCGTTACCTATATGAAAGAGGGGAGATTCAATGAGGCCATCTCAAAGTATCTCTCCGCCATCGAACGGAACAGGGGAAACCCCGTGTACTATGCAGACCTTGCGTTCTCTTATCTGAAGCTACAGGATCTCTCCCGTGCCAGAGAGGCCGCCTTGCAGAGCCTGAGATTGAAAGCAGACCATGCCCCTGCGCATGTCATCCTCGGAATACTGGACCAGGACTCCGGAAACCTCTCTGAGGCCATTAACCATCTTGAGGAGGCCTTGCGCACAGAGCCGGAGGATTTGACGGCCAATTTTCACCTCGCCATGGCCTACCGGAAGAGTGGAGATGCGGTCAGAGAGGCCTTCTACTCAGCCCGGTATTTCCGGATCAATCTGAACCCTGAGGGCGCCCTCGGTGAGTTAAACCGGGCAAAGGGACTTGCCGCAGAAAACAGCCCCATGTCTTTCAGGATATTGGAGGAGATACAGGAGATCAGGCGGGAAGGCCTGTAATAAACCTGCCGGCAGTAAACCTCTTTACTTAAACCGCAGCGATATCTTATAATGTCTCCATGGGTACGATGGTAGTAGAGGCCCTCTCAGTTGGCCCTTTTCAGTGCAATGCCTTTATCCTCCGGGATGCGGATACGAAGGATGCCGTGATCATAGACCCTGGAGATGATGTCTCAACGATCCTGAAGATATTAAAAAGAGACGGGTTGAGGCTTCAATATATATTCCTCACCCATGGCCACATAGACCACGTAGGGGGCGCAAAAGACGTAAAGGATGCCACAGGGGCAAAGGTCCTGATCCACATGGGAGACCTCTTCCTTTACGAGAAGGTCCACCTGCAGGCATCCCTGTTTGGTCTCCCCTCCCCTCCTGTGAGTGATATTGATATCTTCTTTGAAGACGGGATGGAGATCGGAGAAGGAGAGCTCAAATGCAGGGTCATTCATACACCCGGCCACACACCTGGAAGCGTGAGCCTCCATTTCAGTGAAAGGGTATTTACAGGGGACGCCCTGTTCCGAGACGGCATCGGCAGGACAGACCTCTGGGGTGGGTCTTATGACGTGCTGATGCACTCTATCCGTGAGAAGCTCCTGCGGCTGGATGATGCCACAGAGGTCTATCCGGGACATGGACCGTCAACGACCATCGGGAGGGAGAAGAGGGAGAACCCCTTTTTACAGGAGATATACCAGTGAAGCACGAGATATCA
>JACROQ010000031.1 GCA_016214375.1 Nitrospirota bacterium
ACCTTCTGCCAGAACCACGAGATATCCCAGCTCCCCCGTGAACGGGGCGGCATCGCGGGCCTGCCGGTGACCCCCGCCGAGATCGTCGAAGACGCGGTCGGCGCCGGCTGCCGGACCATTTCCTACACCTACACGGAGCCCACGATCTACTTCGAATATGCCTATGACACCGCGGTGATCGCCCGGTCGAAGGGGCTCAAGAACATCTTTGTAACCAATGGGTATATGACGGAAGAGGCCCTGTTGATGATCAGGCCTTACTTGGACGCTGCCAATGTAGACTTAAAGTTTTTCAACGAGAGAATGCATAAACGTGTCTGCGGCGCCTCAAGAGACCCTGTGCTTGACACGATCAGGCGCATGAAAGAGATGGGGATATGGGTAGAGGTGACTACGCTTATTATCCCGACCAAAAATGATTCTGACGAGGAGCTTGAACAGATTGCAGGATTCATCAAAGAGGTTGGGCCGGAGACCCCCTGGCATGTCAGCGCGTTTCATCCCACCTATAAGATGTTGGACCTGCCCCGTACCCCTCCGGCTACCCTTTACCGGGCCAGGAAGATCGGTATCGATATGGGGCTGCGTTATGTCTATACCGGCAATATTCCGGGGGATGAGGGGGAACATACATTTTGTTATCACTGTAAGGCAGTCCTTATCCATCGCTATGGCTATGAGATTGTAGAGAATCACATCAGGGATTCAAGGTGCCCTTACTGCGGGGTCGTGATGGATGGTGTGACTATGGGGTACAGGGAACATGAAAACGTACGAAACATTTGAGCACCTGGCTGATATCGGCGTCCGTGGTTATGGAAAGAGTATGGAAGAGGCATTCGAGAACGGGGCAAAGGCGATGTTTTCTGTTATCGCGGATATTGATGCTGTAAAACTGTCTGAGAGGGAAGAGGTTCGTTGTGAGGCAGAAGATCTGGAGATGCTCTTTGTTGAGTGGCTGAACAGCCTCCTTTCAGCGGCCCACCTGAGCGGGGAGTTGTTCTGTAATTTCAAGGTTGAGATCACAGACCATAAGCTGCGGGGATGGGCGCGGGGTGAGAGGCTTGATCAGGGAAGACACCACGTCATGACAGAGGTGAAGGCAGCCACATACAGTATGCTCAAGGTGGGGAGAGAAGGCGATATTTATATTGCCCAATGCATCGTGGATGTGTGATTAACAGGAGTTTGAGATGGAACTAAAATCTTTAAATAAGATATCTGATTATGTCTGGGAAATACCCCGGGAAGGCGAGATGAGGGTCCCGGGCAGGATCTTTGCCAGTGCGGAGCTTGTTGAGGACTTCGATGATAACGTGGTCAAGCAGATCAAGAATGTCGCAGCCCTGCCGGGGATACAGCAGGCATCCATGACCATGCCGGATGCCCACTGGGGTTATGGATTTCCCATCGGGGGGGTGGCTGCCTTTGATCCTGAGGAGGACGGTATCATCTCCATGGGAGGGATCGGGTTTGATATATCCTGTGGAGTCAGAACAATGCGCACAGGGATGAGAAGAGAGGAGATAGAGCCCTACTTAGGGAAGCTTGTGGACCGGCTCTTTGTCATTGTCCCTGCGGGGGTGGGTTCAGAAGGGAAGATCCGGCTGAATCAGAGTCAGATAGATGAGGTGCTTGTCGGAGGCGCCCAATGGGCCGTATCCCAGGGGTATGGCTATAAAGAGGATTTAAGATACATTGAAGAAGGCGGTGTGATGGGAGGTGCGGACCCGGCACAAGTCTCTGATATGGCCAAGAAGAGGCAGTTCAGAGAGGTGGGGACATTAGGTTCAGGGAATCACTACTTGGAAATTCAGTATGTGGCAGAGGTGTATGATGAGAAGATTGCGGAGAAATTGGGGCTGTTTAAGGATGATGTCGTGGTATCCGTCCATTGCGGGTCACGAGCATTAGGCCATCAGATCGGGACAGACTATCTCAAGACGCTGGCAGAGGCATCGAGGAGATACAACATCCCTGTCCATGAGAGAGAGCTGGTGTGTGCGCCCATTAACTCTCCTGAGGGCCGCAGGTATTTCTCAGCGGTATGCGCCGGGATTAATTGTGCCCTTGCCAATAGACAGGTGATCGCGCATCTTGTGAGAGAGGCCTTCTCGGATGTGATCCCACGCGCCAGGATTTCCATGCTCTACGATGTCAGTCACAATACCTGTAAAGTCGAGGAGCACCCTGTAGGCAACAAGGTCAAGAGGCTCTTCATCCACCGGAAGGGTGCGACAAGGGCCTTTGGGCCCGGGAGGAAAGAGATCCCTGAAGAGTACAGGTCTACAGGTCAACCCGTTTTAATCGGCGGCACTATGGGGACCTGTTCTTATATCCTGGTCGGTACAGAGTCCGGGATGACACAGGCATTTGGCTCCGCCTGCCATGGGGCAGGGAGGGCCCTGAGCAGGACCCAGGCCAAGAAGAGGTGGCGGGGGGATGCGCTCCTCAAGGAACTGGGGGCCAGGGGCATTATCATACGGACACACTCCTATTCAGGGGCTGCAGAGGAGGCCCCGGGTGCCTATAAGGATGTCACAGCCGTCGTTGATGCGACGCACAATGCCGGTCTTGCAAAGAAGGTTGTTATGGTAAAGCCTATGGCCTGCATCAAAGGATAAATTACAGAGGAACCCCGCCCTCACCTAAATCCTCTCCCTGAGGGAGAGGAAACCCCCATGAGTCCCGGCTTACAAACCAGGGGCATGAACATCCAGCATGTCACCCTGAGCCGAAGGCGAAGGGTCTGATGCACTGGGGTTCAATGGGTAAGCAGATCCTTCGGGCATTCGCCCTCAGGATGACACTTCGTGTCAGATTCTTCGCTGCGCTCAGAATGACAGCAGAGCAGCAGGGGTATTTTCGGATGAACCTAAATTGTAAAGGCAGGTTTTTGCAGGTCGCCCTTTATGTGGAGTGTATAGTAACCTTCGCGGTCTTTGGATCGTTCAATCAGAGTGAGCAGTCCCTGATACTCCTTCTTTAATTTTTCCCCTAAGGCAAAGCGTATAGAGATATTCAAATTCCCAGGGCCTTTTTCAGAGCGGAGCTGGATGTCTCCTGTGATCGTCCCTTTCATATCGCTGTTTTTAAAATGGACATCTTTCAACGACAGGGTATATTCCTTAATATGAATACCCCCCTGGAGTTCATCGACAGGGATATCCGGGAGGGCGAATCCCATTACCTTGATCTTGCCCAATTTCCCGCCCTTGATTAAGAGGCGTATCTGCCCCTCAGGCATGTTATTTGTCAGACTAAGTACAAGATCGCCACTGACCCTTCCTGCGTTCTCTGCCGGGATCTCTCTTATAGGGTCTATACGGGCCAGGTCTACATTGGTCCAGTTTGCCTGCATAATCCTGTTATCCCTGCGGAGGGTAATAAGACCCCTGACGGATCCCCCATAGACGTCAGCCATAAGGACGGACACCGGACTGAGGGAGAGGATGCCTTTTACAGGCACATCGAGCGTCAGTCGGTCGATATGCGCGAGGGTATGGGTTGTCGTTTCCCCTTTTCTTGTGAACTCCATGCCGCTAAAGGCAAGGCCGAGCGGGAAGATCCATTCGTCACCCTTTGTTTTGATCTCAGTGGCGGTCCCCTTTTCAATCTCATAGATGAGACGTGACTTGATCTCTTCACGGGGGAACAAGAGAAAGAGGAAGAGGATGAAGACCACTAAGGAGAACAGGGTGTAGGCGATTATGGATTTGATATTTTTCCTGATTAAGCTCACTTCGCCCTCTCGTAAAAGCTCACTACCACAGACGCGTCCATCAGGCCCGGGTCATCGTATCTGCTTTTCAGATGAAGTGTCTTTACCCGTAATGGGTAGTCTGAACTCTCCGTCAGATGGAGGTACCGCATAATCTGCTCCAGGACTACCCGCTCAATCTTGACCTCTATGGAAGACTCCCGGAAATCCCCGCCTGCCGGCGAGAGCATCGGTTTCATGGAGACTACCTTGTCCTTTATCTTCGCCTGGATGGAGACCCCCTCCATGAAGGTCAGCGGCGAGAATCCTTCTTTGGTCTTCGATGCGGCCTTCTCTAATTCCGTATACTCCTTTCGAAGGGCTGAGTATTCTCCCTTCAGTTGAAGGATATCCCTGTATTGGGACTCCTTCTGCATGATGACCCTGTCTAAATTGATATACCGGTCCACCAATGGCGCAGCGACAGACCCGTATACGATAATCGCAATGGCGCCTATGAGGCCCAATACGATAACGCTCTTTTCGCGGCCGCTCAAATTACGTATATACTGTACTATCCAGTTCATCATGATTACAGGTCTACAATAATCCTGAACTTCACCCTCTTCTGATCTGCGGCAAGTTTTGCATCCGCCACCTCTACCTTCTTAAAGAAGGGAATCGTCTCAAACTCCCGTTTTATCCGTTCCACATTTTCAAAACTATCGGTATCCCCCTGGACCTTTATCCTGGTCTTATCCATCATGAGGTCATCGATGTTTACCGTGATATCCTTGGGTATTTTTTCAGTGATGGTATTCAGCAGATCCAGGGACGCCATACCCCTGCCGGCGCCGCCGCCCAGGGCTGCGACTTTTTTCCGCACCTCATCCACAGCGCTTTTTAATTGCTGATTCTCGTCAACGACATTCCTCGCCTCCGGGAATGTCTCCATGTAGACCCTCCGGATCTCTGACTTAATGTCCTTGTATTTGGCCTCCCTGTCGTGATATCTGAAATAGAAATCTGTGGATCCCAGAAGGGCGACTGCGACAAAGGCTATCATCATATAAATCAGTCTTACAGTGGTCTCCTTACCCTCTTTTTTATGGAAGGACTCTCCCTTTCTGAAATTAAGCCCCAGAGCCGGTTTCTTATGGGCGGCCCCGCGCAGGGCAAGCCCCATCCCCGTGGGGATAACAAACCTTGCCTCTTCTCTTCCGGTGAGTTTGTGGATGATATCTGCCGGTACCCTGAAAGGCTCAACCTCTATCTCCAATGCACCTTGGAGAAACTTATCCAGGTTCACCAGGCGAGCCCCCCCTCCCGCTATGCATAGCTTTGCTATTGAATCATTCTGTTGAATCTCATACGCATGGAGGCTCTGTTGCAGCTCTGTCAGAAGAGGGATGAGGCCGTGTTTTATAGCAGAGGATATGTCTGCGGACTGTTCATGATCCTCTGTGGTCTCATCGTATAGGATGCCTGTAGAGATCTTTTTTTGTTCTGCGTCTTCAAAGCTACAATCAGTTCCAAGGGTCTCCTGGATTGCTGCAGTTATCCCATTGCCGCCCCTGTAAAATGTCCTCACGAGCCTTGGTTTTCCCTTAGCTACGATACAGAGATTGCTCTTGGATGCCCCGATATTGAGGAGTGCGACGGTATCTTCTGTCTTGTACCACTGCATAAAGGCATGGTAGAGGGCCAGGGATTCAAGCTCTATAATCTTTGGGTCTATATGGACCCCTTTTAATGTATTGATATAGTGTTGAAGGGTAGATTTTCTGATCAGTCCGACACAGACAGAGGAGCCGTTATTCGGAGGTGTGCCATTACCCCTTGAGAGGATAAACTGGTCAATAACCATTTCCTCTAAGGGGAAGGGGACCATACTCTCGACCTCATAGGGGATGACCTGACTGATCTTATTCTCGTCTGAGAACGGTATCTGCAGATAATGGACAGATGCCGCATTGCCGGAGACAGAGCTTACAATGATATCAGGATGAAGGCCCTTTTCCCTGAAGAGGGCCCGGATGACCTCCTGTATGTTGTTATTGGCAATGGGCTTCTCATAGAATTGAAGCAGGTCAACCTTCCCGAGACGTTCCCTCGCGAGGACCACCTTTACAGAGTGACTCCCGATATCTAATCCAGCGATCTTTCGTGACATCTACGGCTCCATCCTGCACCTGCAATGATTAGTATCAAGACCAGAAATCCAGTGATAATCCGTTCTGTGCCCGTGGTCTTTACCATCAGTTCAGCGAATATTATAACAGGAATCAGGAATAACTTCACTATGGCCTTTAAAATAGCATGGTCTTCTATCTGTTCCGCAATCAATGGACTATAGAGATAGTATAGGGAGACGATATCCCTGCCAAACGAATTTATTAAGAGATAGCTATCCCGGAACTCCCTCAGGATCTCTACATAAGGATGAAGGGGGGAGCCGAAGGCCGCCGTGGCGATGAAGCAGCGGCTGTCACTGCCTTTTTTTATAGTGCAGTCCCGGGGTGTACCGGCCGTCATAATGACGGGATTATCCGCAGACAGAGAGGCATTTCCTGTGAGACCCCCCAGGGCCCCTGTAATTGAGGCACCGGCAACGGCCTGTAAGGCGGTTGCAAATCCATTGCTGTCAATGTCCAGAGATGAGGAATCCGATGATGCCCAGTCTATGCCGTTTTCAAGGACCTGATTGCCGGACACGTCTTTTAAAATGACAGAATACTGCTGTCTCCCCATAACCTCTGCATCGTTTGTTACAAGAGAGGCAGAGGAAGGCCATAGTTCAATAGTGGCTGCACTGGCAGGAAGAGTCGTTGTATGAATGGCTGTGAGGCTAAAATTGCCCTGGTCTGTAGGAGAATCGTTTGACAGTATTACCACAATCCTGTTATAGGGCCCATCGCTGCTAAATCCATTGATCGCAATAGAGCCGTTATTGCTCACGGGATCTGTGACGATCTCTGTTATATTATAACCACTTTGCAGGATACCCATTACTATGACGCCAATATTGTTGCTACCATAGAAACCTAAAGTTAAAGCGCCTGAGCCGCCAGGCGCTGAGAATGAGTAATAGGCAGATGACAGAGGATCAAGAACGCCACCTACATTATCGTTATTATTCTGCGTAAAGTCTGTGCTGGCTTTCCTATAAGTTACCCCTAGAGGATTTGTGGGGTCCCATCCCTGGTATAGTTGACCATCCTCATAGGTGAATGTGAGATTGGCCACCCGCATCTCTTGAAGCGCCTCTGCAAGGGTTGTCCCTCTCTCAGTCAGCGAATTCTCTATCGCGGATAAGGCCGTCTCTTCCCCTTGAATCCTGTTCCATACATCATATATAAACTTCGATCCATATTTTTCTGTAAGATGATTTACCCAGACAGCAGTCCCATATTCAAAGAGTCCATTAAAGGTATCTATGGATAACTCCGGATGTTCAAACCAGTAATCTATGTAATTTATATAATCGTTTACCTCCGGATAAACCCTCTCCTCCATCCAGGTAGCGGATGCCTCCATCCACCAGCCGTAATTGTCTATGTCATCTGTGATCTGGAATTGTATGGTATGGAAGAACTCGTGGGCGGCCGTCACCTTCATCGCCCCTGCCTGCACCCCATCAGGGTCTGTATTTTGCGAGGCCAGGTCAAAGTCATTTTCGAAGATCATATAAACTGTGGATGCAGGTTTAGTTTCATCAATAATAGTAAGTCCATAGGCGCCGAGATCAGCCAGGTAGACATCTAACAGGCAGTCTCCCCCCTCTGCACCATCTGAAGGGGGTGCATTATATCCCAGGTTGTTTATCTCTTCATTCCAGACATTATCGAGGATGCGGGCCATGTCCTCTACATAGTCCGGGATTCTGTTTCCATTGTTATCCGCAGATGGGACCGCATTAAAACCTGTGGCTGTATAGTGTACCCTGAAGTGTTTGTCCGGACTTGCATAACTGAGTAGTGTAACGCCGCTTCCATAGTATTCGGTTAATGAGCGGGTCGTCCCCCTGGCCAGGAATCGTGCATTTTCAGGCGAGAGGAGGCGCTGGTTTGAACGCGCCTCCATCATAACAGGAGTCGCAGATTTTATAGGGACTCTGGACCGGTAGCCCTCGGGCAGCCCCTCCGGCCTTAATACGGCAGCCACCCTGTAATTCAATGCCTCTTTGTAATCTATTTCCCCGGTCCTGTAGGCCTTCTCGATAAGTTCAATGCTTGTAAGCTGCCTCGCAAGGGATGGAGGAGGGGATAACAGCAGTATCCCCATGATAAGAGATAAAATAACCGGCATGTAATCTTTAACAGGCTGTTGAAAAAGTCCTGCACTGCCCAAGATTGTCATTCTGAGCGAAGCGAAGAATCTGATAAAACAAGGAGTGATCAGACCCTTCACGGAGTTTACCCTGAGCGTAGCCGAAGGGTTCAGGGTGACAGTGCAGGACTTTGTCAGCAGCCTGCTAATCAACGAGGACTACCCCGGACCTTAGATTCCGTATCACGGTCTGACCTGTGAATACTTCTATCTCTGCCCTCTCCCGGAGGCCTTCTCCACTCAGGGTATATCGGCCTGCCGGGGCTTCAAATAAAAAATGCCCTTCATGATCTGTCTCATTCTTTATCACTTCATGATCTCTTTCCAGAATGACCGGAATCCCTTTCCCGAAACTATATATCCCACTCTGGAATTGAATCTTGCCGCCCCGTATCGGTTTATAGATGGTTCCAATCACAAAACCGTTATGGCCCATCTCTCCTCTCTTTAAAATAGTAGAATACTCTATATCCGTTTTCTCAGGTATCTTCAGATTTGCGGCCTCAGGGATATAACCCTCTTTCGTAAAAAAAAGGACGGTATACCGGTCTGCAGACACAGGGACTTCATCAATCTTATACCTCCCTTGACTATCGGTCTTCACGGATTTAAGGGTAAAACCATCAAAGATGCTGACACCGGCATTAACAACAGGAGAGCCATCTCCCTCTTTGACATAGCCGTGTACCCCCTCTGCGATAGCCGCTGACCGTCCTGATCCAACAGAATCTTTGGCAGGGAGCAGAAGTATGGATAGAAGCGCTATCCCGGTGATGACCCCGCGGTCATTGGAACGTTGTAATATCCATGTCCCGGACAATTTTGCCGTCTCCTATTCAATACGCCAGTAGAGGATATTCACCTTCTCCCCCTGCCGTCTGACAACTGCGTTTATCGTTTTTCTGTTTTGATTGACCTCTACGGCAGAGGTGATCGAAAAATAATTGCTCTTTACCTCAATAAATTTTGAGATGTCGGTATAGACATTCTCGCTGATTGAGATGTTGTTCTTCACGTCCACTTTAGTCTGGAAGGGATTCTCTGTCCTGAAGGCCATGATCTCGTCGGCGATATCTCCATTCATATCATCCGAGAGGGACATCAGGATCTGTTTACTTGCGGTGTTGACATTGATCCAGCCATCAGAGTTAACGGTCAGCATATTTTTCAACCGGTCAAATGTATCACCCTCCATCCCCTTTATCAAGCGTAATTCCAGAAGGGAATCAAGGGGTCTGTTCCTGGCCTCATAGGATTCCTCCAAGCCCTCGTAATAGCCGCTCTCTGCCCCGTTGGGACGCTCGGTATCATCCTGGTCAATCCAGTCGGCTATGGTGTCTGAGAGGTCACTCTTGAGTTCAAACAGGTCCAGGAATCGTACCATCCATGCGCGCATGTTATCTCCTGTGACAGCGCCAAAGCCGGCCGCGAGTTTATTTGCATTGATCTTGCTGTCTTCATCCGTGATCGTGACAGATACAAGACCATCGCCCACAGGGATCGGGGGGATCTTCTGTGCCCACAATTCATCCAGGGAGTCATACCTGGGCGCTGTCCTGCTGTCATCTTCTAACATGGCAATGGCAAAGGTGATGCCTGACCTTGCCAGGTAATAGGCCTTCATATCATCCCTGAAGTTCGCAGCCGCCCGTGCCTCCACCCGCATCCCCAGATTAAATTCAAGGATAATTGTCAGGAGGAGGGTGAGGACTAACAGGGTAATGACAAGGGCCACCC
>JACROQ010000032.1 GCA_016214375.1 Nitrospirota bacterium
GGGTGGTTGTCATCGGCGCCGGATTTACAGGGACAGAGATCGCCTATACATTAAATAACCTGAATAAGAAGGTCTCTGTTATCGAGCTGGGGGACAGGGTCCTTGTGAAGGCATTGGATCCACACTCATCCGGGATAGCCGTGTCCCTCATGCGGGATCAGGGGATCGATTTTTATCTAAATGATACCATTGAGGAGATCGAAGGGAAGAAGGATATATCCGGCGTGAGGCTCAAGAGCGGCAAATCGCTACCCTGCCAGGCTGTGGTTACGGCTATCGGGGTGCTCCCCAACGGCCAGATCCTGAGCAACACGGCGCTGAACTTCAACCGGGGGCTTGAGGTGGACGAATTTATGCGCACCAATATCCCCAATGTGTATGGCGCCGGAGATGTGGTCAAGGCCCTGGATATTACCGATGGACAGAAGAAGCCCCTCCCCCTATGGCCGTTGGCCTACCAGCAGGGCATCGTGGCGGGGGTCAATATGGCAGGAGGCAAATATCCCTACATCGGAGGGCTCCCGATGAATTCATTGAAATTTCTAAAGGTACCTATCCTCTCTGCCGGCATTACAACCCCTCCGGATGCCAGCTATGAGGTTTTAAGCATTGAAGACCCCAAAGGCACTTTCTACCGGAGCCTTGTACTTAAAGCCGGCAGGCTGAAAGGGTTTGTGACCATCGGTGCAATCGATGGCGCCGGGATATTGACAGGGTTGATCAAAAACCAGGTGGACATCTCGGAGTTTAAGCAGAACCTCCTCCATGAAAAGAGGATCGGCCTGATTCGGATGCCCAGGGAATGGAGGAATAAGATATTTACACGAAGGGATGAGACAGGTTACCATGAATAGAGTTTACGTAAAGTTTACGCTGAAAAATGCGGGGCACCCATTGCTACGAAGTAAATGCAATGGGTCGTGCGGCGTCAGAACTGCGGGTTCTTCGCCTCAACGTACAGGAAGTACGCCTCGGCTCGAACCCTTGTCCTTCCTTCGGGGCACCCATTGCAGCCGAAGGCTATTGCAATGGGTCGTTGGGCATTTTTAAGCGTAAACTCAGGACACGTCGTAATTAAATGAGGTTGTTGAGGCGAATAAAATGACGATGACTTCAGCTAAGAGATATAGTGACCCGCGGGATACCAGTGGATGCGGTCTCGTAGGGTTTATCAATAAAGACGGCAAACGGGTGGACGGGAGCCACATTATCAAGTCCCTTTGCCTGATGAAGGAGCGGGGGAATGGCCTGGGCGCTGGATTCGCCGCCTATGGCATCTACCCGGATATGGCAGACTACTATGCTATCCACATGATGATGGATGATGTCAATGTTAAACCGAATGTGGAGCAGGCGATCGTCCGCTTTTTTACAGTCCACAGGGAGGAGGAGATCCCTACAAGGCCCACCCCCCACATCAAAAATCCACCCCTGTTCTGGCGATATTTTGTCGAACCCAGGAAGGAGGTTATGCTGCTTGGAGAGGGTGATGATGACGTCGTAGTACGGGCAGTCATGGAGATCAATAACAACGTATCAGGCGCCTATGTGATATCGAGCGGAAAGAACATGGGGACCTTTAAGGGGGTAGGAGAGCCTGCGGATATCGCAGACTTCTTCGGCATAGAAGATTACCGGGCCTATATCTGGATGGGGCATACACGATTTCCGACCAATACACCGGGCTGGTGGGGAGGGGCGCATCCGTTTACCATCCTTGACTGGGCGATTGTCCATAACGGGGAGATTACCAGTTATGGGACTAACCGTGCATTCCTTGAGATGTTCGGCTATAAGTGCACCCTGCTTACGGATACTGAGGTCGTAGCCTATGCCCTGGATTTTCTCTTAAGACAGCATAAACTGCCTTTGCGTGCCGCATTCTACGCCTTAGCGAGTCCATTCTGGAAGGACATTGATATGGACTCAAGGGAAAACAGGGAGCTGGCAGAGGCGTTAAAGGCGATCCGCATCCAGTATGCGCCGCTGTTGCTGAACGGGCCTTTTGCCATCCTCTTTGGATGGAAGTCCGGCCTGGTAGGGTTTAATGACAGGATCAAGCTGCGTCCCCTCTTTGCAGGAGAAAAGGATGAGACCTTATACATGGCAAGCGAGGAGGCGACTATCCGGGAGATATGTGCGAAGCCTGATAGATTGTGGATGCCGAGGGCAGGAGAACCTGTCATCGGGATGATAAAGGAGGGTGCAGAGAGTTGGAGATAGACGCTGCTTCGGTCCATTACCGGGACCTGAATAATGAGATCAACAGGGTTATCAAGGAAGGGGAAAGGCACATCATCCTGAAGAATGTCAACGGTCAGCGTTACATCGGCGCCGGCCTTCAGGGAGAGGATGTCAGGATAGACATTTATGGCGTCCCCGGGAATGACATGGCCGTATTTATGGATGGCCCCACCATCGAGGTCTTTGATAATGCGCAGGACGGCGTCGGCAATACGATGAATGCAGGACGCATCTATATCCATGGCCACGCCGGAGATGTCTGCGGTTACGGGATGAGGGGCGGCAAACTGTATGTACGCGGGGATGTAGGCTACCGGGTGGGGATTCACATGAAGGCCTACATGGAGAAGGTCCCTGTCCTGATTGTGGGCGGGACTGCCGGCCATTTCCTGGGAGAATATATGTCAGGCGGTATCATCATATTGTTGGGGCTTGAAAGGAGGCCGGGTCAGCCGCTTGCCGGGGATTATCTTGGGACCGGGATGCACGGCGGGGCTATATTTGTACGCGGGGAGGTAGACAACAGAAGGGTCGGGAAAGAGGTCGGTATCGAGAAGCCGGACGATGCAGAATATCCTATGTTAAAAAAGGAGCTTGCAGAGTTTGCAAAAGTATTCCACCTCAACTATGATGAGATCATATCCACCCCATTTGTAAAGCTTTATCCGAAGACGCACCGGCCGTATGGACCCCTCTACAATTCCAGATGGTTCTGGCAGAGAGGCGGATAACCCTACCCTCTTGACTACCATCGGCTTTTTTGTTATCCTATCTTCTATTTTAAAAATGGTCTGAGGAAGTTAGCTATGGCAACAAAGAAAAAGACGGCAAAGACAGAAGATAAGTACGAGGAGGTCAGAAAAAACTTAGAGACGCAGAAGGCTGCCTTGTTGGCAGAGGCAGGTATTATTATCGGGGGAGGATTAAACCCTGAAAAGCTTAATTTCCCGGATGTAACGGACCAGGCGGCTGCAGAGGCCGACAAGAACTTTACCATCAGATTAAGAGAGCGTGAGCAGAAGCTCCTGAAGAAGATAGATGAGGCGCTCTCCAGAATAGCAAACGGGACATTCGGGATCTGTGAACATTGCGGGGAAGAGATAAGTTATAAACGGCTGTATGCCCGGCCGGTGACCACATATTGCATTGAATGTAAGACGAAGCAGGAAGAGGAAGAAAAACTAAAAGAATAGCAGGAGAGGGATTATGAACGTAACAGCAATCGTAGAAACAGGCGGAAAACAACATAGGGTGGCGGTAGGGGATGTGATCTCCGTAGAGAAGATTCCCGGAGCCCCTGGGGACACAGTAGAACTGGACAAAGTTCTGGCAGTAGGTCAGGGAGGGGATATTGTCGTTGGCAATCCGTATGTGGAGAATGTAAAGGTTATTGCCAATATTGTCAGACAGGAGAGGGCCAAAAAGGTCATCATCTTCAAGAAGAAGCGCAGAAAAAATTATAGGCGCACGAAGGGACACAGGCAATATTTGACACGGCTGAAGATCGTAGAGGTCAGAGGATAGAGATCAGAAGCAAGAAGTAAGAAGTCAGAAAGGGGAGGAATTTATGGCACATAAAAAGGGACAGGGGAGTACGCGCAATGGCCGCGACAGTAATTCCCAAAGACTAGGCGTAAAATGCTTTGGCGGACAGGTTGTCCCTGCGGGTTCAATCATCGTACGGCAGCGGGGGACGAAGTTCCATCCTGGGTTTAATGTAGGAAAAGGTGGTGATGATACCCTCTTTGCAAAGATCTCAGGAGTTGTCCAGTTTGAGCGGGTAGGAAGGGATAGAAAGAAGATTAGCGTCTACCCCGTCATGTAGCCCGTCATGTAGAAAGAGACGATAGATACGAGCACGATACAGAATAGTTTGCTGAAATGCCCCAGGTGCTGTAATAAGAATCTGGGGCATTTTTTTACATAGGGTTGACTTGACCCCTTGAATCCTTGAACCCTTAACCCCTTTTTTATTATCCCATGTTTATCGATCGCATCAAGATTTATGTACAGGCGGGGAATGGCGGGAACGGGTGTGTCAGTTTCCGGAGGGAAAAGTATGTGCCCCGCGGCGGGCCCAATGGAGGAAAGGGCGGCAAGGGGGGGAGTATCATTATCAAGGCCTCATCAGAGCTCTACACACTGCTCGACCAGAAGTACCATCAGCACTATGTGGGCCCGCGCGGGGCCCATGGAGAAGGAAAGGACAGGTATGGCAGGGAAGGCAAAGATGTGATCGTCAGGGTGCCTGTGGGGACGATAGTATGTGATTTTGAATCAAAGGCACTGATAGCGGATCTGGTCGAGGAGGGGCAGGAGGTTATCGTTGCGCAGGGGGGGCGCGGCGGGCTGGGGAATGCCGCCTTTGCAACCTCTGTAAACCGTGCCCCCAAATATGCCCAACCGGGCGAGAAGGGGGAGGCAAGATGGCTCCTCCTCGAGCTTAAATTATTGGCGGATGTCGGGATTATAGGCCTTCCCAATGCAGGCAAGTCTACCCTCATCTCCTGTATCTCTGCTGCAAGGCCAAAGATCGCAGACTATCCTTTTACCACCCTGAGTCCCAATTTGGGTGTGGTGAGTTGCGGGAAATATAAGAGTTTTGTGATGGCTGATATCCCCGGCCTGATCGAGGGCGCCCATGAGGGGAAGGGGTTGGGATTCCAGTTCCTGCGGCATGTGGAGAGGACCTCCATCCTGCTCCACCTTGTTGATATCTCAGATAACGTGACCATGGCGCCTGTTGAGGCCCTTGAGACAATCAATAAGGAACTCGGTCTCTATAGCCCTCTTTTATTGGAAAAACCTCAGGTTGTGGCAGGGACAAAGATTGATGCCATGACCGGGGAGAAGACGCTAAAACAGGTTTCACGTTACTGCAAAAAGCAGGGGTTTAAATTTTTCCCTGTCTCTGCGGTGACTGGAAAAGGGATAAACGAGCTTGTAAGGTATCTTGGGAAGGAAGTAGAAAAACACCGGGACAAGCAGAAAGAAGATAAAAGTAACGTGCCCATAATAGATGAGTAGGACGGCGATGAGGGTATCCGATAACAGAGTTGCTTTGATAAAGAATATAAAGCGTATTGTTATCAAGATAGGCAGCAGGGTGCTTGCCTCTACCGGGGAGGGGATCAATTCCCGGAGGATGAAGAGGATCGTCAGGGAGATCGTCGGTCTTCATCAAAGGGGCTATGAGATCGTGATCGTCTCCTCCGGCGCTATCGTCGCGGGGATGAAGGAGCTTGGGCTGAATCGCAGGCCCAGGGCGATCCCCCTGAAGCAGGCCGCGGCCTCGATAGGACAGAGCAAGGTGATCCAGTTGTACGAGAGGTTGTTCCGGGAATTTCGCATCAAAGTAGCCCAGGTATTGTTGACCCGTGAGGACATTGCAGACCGGAGGCGCTTTTTAAACTCAAGGAACACCCTGCTGACCCTCGTGTCGTATGGCGTGGTTCCTGTGATCAACGAAAATGATACTGTCGCCGTAGACGAGATAAGATTCGGGGATAATGACATCCTCTCCGGTCTTGTGACCAACCTCGTTGATGCAGATCTCCTGATCATACTCTCGGACATAGACGGGCTGTTTACGGCAGATCCTGCCATGGATCCCAGGGCGACCCTCATCCCGATGGTCGATGAGGTAGACAGGGGCATAGAATCTATTGCCGGCGATTCAAGAACTATAGAAGGGACAGGGGGGATGTCATCGAAGGTCGAGACGGCCAAAAAGGTCGCAGAGTATGGCATCCCAACGATTATCATGAACGGTCATGTGCCGGGCCTTTTGGAAAAGGCGCTGGACGGCGTTGAGATCGGGACTATCTTTCTGCCCAAAAAGTCTCATCTGACAAGCCGGAAACACTGGATAGCGCATGCGCTCCCCACGAGCGGTCGTTTGATTCTGGACAATGGGGCACGGGATGCCCTGGTGATGAAGGGCAAGAGCCTTGTCCCTTCAGGCATTGTGGATAGCGGGGGGGGATTTGAGGTGGGAGATGCGGTCACCTGTGAGGATACTGCAGGAAAGGTCTTTGCCAAGGGATTGACCAATTATAACTCGAAGGAGGTTGCAAAGATCAAAGGGAAAA
>JACROQ010000033.1 GCA_016214375.1 Nitrospirota bacterium
CTTCACCGTATTGGAAGACGGTCATATTAAGACCGATCTCTCCGACTCCGCCCAAGGGTATAAGCAGAAGGGACTCTTATCCCATACGCCAATAATCTATCATTTTCAGGGAGTAAATTCAATCTATGGAATGGGAACTCCTGCCGGTATGCTGTTCTGACAAGGCGTCTGCGATCTTGCCCCACGCCTCCATGCCGATCTCCTCAGGTCGTACTAAAGGGGCGATACCGGCCGTATGCAAAATACGCTCTGTCACCTCCTTGGGGAAACCCGCCATGGAGAGGGAATTGAGGAGGGTCTTTCTCCTGTGAGAGAATGCTGATTTGATGACAGACCAGAAGAGGGGCTCACTCCTGACCGCCACAGCCGGCTTTTCCCGGGGGATGATCTTAAGAACTGCAGAATTGACCTCAGGGACAGGGAAAAAGGCCCCGGGCGGTATCTGAAAGACAATGGCGGGGACCGCATAGAACTGGACGGCAATGGATAACATGCCGTAATCTTTGCCCCCGGGCAATGCCACGATACGCTTAGCCACCTCCTTCTGCAGCATAATCGTCAGGCTGGTGATCTTGTGGCGGAGTTCCATGAGTCGAAACAGGATGGGGGTTGAGATATAGTAGGGGAGATTAGCGACCACCTTGAATTTTGTTTCTATGGTCTCATACGGGAACCTCAGGGCATCGGCCTCTATGATGGTCAGGTTTGGATAGAGAGCGGCGCGCTCCGCAAGCTCCTGAGACAAGGCGTGGTCTATCTCGATGGCGATGACCCTGCCGGCCAATTCCGCTAATTGGAAGGTGAGGGCCCCCGTTCCGGGCCCTATCTCAACGACGACATCGTCCTTTCCGATCTCTGCTGTCCCGATGATCCTTGAAACGTAGTTCTTGTCTTTCAGAAAGTGCTGACCCAGATGTTTCTTCGGCATCACGGCGCCGTCACGCATGGGTCCCGCCGACCATCCCGACTGCCATCTTGATCGCCTCGATCAGACTCCTTGGATCTGCACAGTCCTTGCCTGCAATATCGTAGGCAGTACCGTGGTCAACAGAGGTCCGTATAAATGGAAGCCCTATGGTGACATTGACCGCCTTTCCGAAGGAGAGGAGCTTGATAGGGATCAGGCCCTGGTCATGATACATGGCTACCACGATATCATAGTAGCCCTCTTTGGTCTTATAGAAAAGGGTATCTGCCGGGAGCGGGTCACTGACATTCAGACCTTCCCCCCTGGCCTCAAGGATGGCCGGCATAATCTCATCCCACTCTTCTTTACCGAACAACTTCCCCTCTCCGGCATGCGGGTTCAGCGCGGCGACCGCAATCCTCGGGGCATGATTATCAAAGTATCCCATGGCCTTATGGGCAAGACGGATGGTTCTCAGCACATTCCCCCGTTTAATATGCCTCGGGACATCCTTGAGCGCCATATGGGTGGTCACCAGAATGATGCGCAGTTTCCCCCCCACCATCATAAGACCGAAGTCCTTAGTGCCGGCGATGTCTGCAAACATCTCGGTGTGGCCGGGATGCTGGCAACCCGCTGCATTGATGACCTCTTTATTGATGGGCGCCGTTGTTATGGCATCAATCTTTTTTGACAGGGCCAGGGCGCCCGCCTTCCTGATATAATCTATTGCCGCAGAGCCGCACACCTTGCTTGGCACACCCAGCTTCAGGTTTGTCCTGTCCACATTGTTCATATTGAGGATCTCTATCTTTCCCTTCCCGGCCGGCGGACCGCTGATCTGGCTGATCTGATCAATCTCCCGGATCTCGCCTGACAGGCGGCACCGCTTGAGGATATCCCTGATAACCCCCGTATCCCCGATCACGACAGGACGGCATATCCGGTAGACCTCAGACTCTAACAACGCCTTGACAATGATCTCAGGCCCTACCCCGGCAGGGTCTCCCATGGTAATAGCAATGACTGGTCTTTTGGCGGCAGGCATGATATTTTTCCCTCCCTGTTTATGGATTATTTTCCGCTATCTTTACTCTTTTTTCCGGTTCAATATGTACGACCACCTCCGTCACCTCTGAGAACTCTTCCTTGATGCGGTCTTCTACCTTGTGGGCCAATTGGTGCGCCTGCTCAATCTTCATCCCCGGAGGGACATGGAGCCTTAAATCAACATAGACGTCATTCGCCGTTCCCCGGGTTCTGATGTAATGGGCATCCCACACACCACTGACCCCCAAAGCAACGTCCCGGATAAGCCCTGGGTTTATCCTCGAATAGTCACTCAGGACCTTTGCCGCCTCTAAAAGGATTTTATAACCGGTCCTGCCGATGAGGATCGCGATGATAAAGGCGGCAATCGCATCAATAATCGGGAGCCCCATGTATACGGAGCCAAGGCTGATCAGCACGGCTACGGAGGCAAAGACATCACTCTCTGTATGGACGGAATCTGCAACCAGGATTTCACTTTTCAGTTCCCTCCCCCTTTGGCGCTCCCATAGGGTGACATAGACGTTTATCCCCATGGTGATAAACATGACTAAAAAGCTGTAGAGGGTTACCTCAGGGGAAACCGGGTCTTTAAATCTCAGATAGGCGCCCCGAAGGACCTGATAGCATGTCAGGAACAGAAGGATGGATATACCAAGAGAGGCAAACGTCTCATACTTTTTGTGTCCATAGGGGTGGTTCTTGTCCGGGGGGTGATAGGCCAGCCATATCCCAAGCAGACCTATGATATTGGAGGTCCCATCAAAGAATGAATGATAGCCGTCAGCCATCATGCTCAGGGAGTTTGTCAGATAACCGTAGATCAGCTTGGATGCCGCAACGATGAAGTTAAGAAAGAGGATATAGATCAGGATCTTTTTTATGGAGGCATAGGAATTCACGGGCCTATTATAGTCTACGAAAGGGGGAAAGGCAACTGCCGCTCCCCCTTGATTTCCAGAAAAAGAGAAGGAAAAGGGCTGCGGCAAGGGTTCCGGTGACGGCCCCAAACAGGAAGGTGGCCTGGGGGCCCATCCGGTCCCATAACAGGCCGGCGATCAGGCTTGCCGGGAGGGTTACCAACCCTGTGAGGGTGTGATAGATCCCGTATCCGGTCCCAATAGAGTTGTTGGAAAGGAGGGTGGCGACAAAGGCCCTCTGTATGCCTTCACTGATCCCCATAAAGACGCCATAGGCTATTAGTAATGCCCAGACAGAGGTCTGGGTCTTTGAAAAGGCGAGCCCGGAGTATATCAGGGCAAAGAGGATATAGCTCCCCAGGATCATGCGTTTTTTTCCAAAACGGTCAGCGGCCATGCCGGCGGGCAGAGACGCTGCAGAGTATACGGCATTAAATAAGAGATAGAGTCCTGTGATGCTCAACATTCCGGCCCCTGCGGCCTGCATCTTGAGGATTAGAAAGGCGTTGCTCGAGTTCCCCAGCGTGAAGACCCCCACGACAAGGAGAAATTTTTTGAAATCGGAGTTTACCATACTGTGGCGGAACAGGGACTTCGGATGTTCTGATGAAGAGGGGAGCGCCTTCTCCTTTACAAAGAGGATGATGAGGGCTACGGCCGCCAGACCAGGGATCATCGAGAGCCAGAACAGGGTCCTGAAGGCCTTTTCTGCCGCCTTGACAGCCTCTGCTGGGAGAGGCTCAGGGGGATAGCTGTGACCGAACAGGTAGAGGACCGCAATCGCAATCGCCGGCCCCACGATGGCGCCACAGGTATCCATCGCCCTGTGGAACCCAAAGGCCTTTCCCAGCTTCCCCTCTTCAGTAGACTCTGCAATGATGGCATCCCTCGGGGCTGTCCTGATCCCCTTGCCGATACGATCGATAAACCGGTAGACCAGCACCCCAGCCCAGCCCGTGGCAATGGCCACTATGGGGCGGGTCAGCGTCGACAACCCGTAGCCATACAGGATCAGGGGCTTTCGCTTCCTGAACCTGTCTGACAGATAGCCGGAGACGACCTTCAGGAGGCTTGCCGCGCTCTCGGCGATCCCTTCGATCAGTCCTACCGTTGTCTTGTTAGCCCCCAGGATGTTTGTCAGGAACAAGGGGAGGAGGGGGTAGATCATCTCACTCGATACATCCATAAAGAAGCTCACCCACCCGAGGGTAAAGACATTCCTTGGAAGACCCAGGATCCTTTTTTGGTTGAGGTTGTTATCCATAAGATATTTTTCCGGGAAGTATACACGAAATCTTCGTGGAAAAGAATCGGAGTAAGGGCTTGGTGTGACGGGGGGACGATGTCCCTTCGCTCCTGGCC
>JACROQ010000034.1 GCA_016214375.1 Nitrospirota bacterium
CAATTCATTGGGCTTCTCTATTTCCTGGGTATTTCTACAACAACATCTCCATAGACATGGGCCTGGCAGCCGAGGCGGGATGTCAGTGTGAGGCCTTTTGCCTTATCGAGCATGTCATCCTCTTCATCTTCCATCTCAGAGAGGTTCTCCATCCCCCCTTTGACGATCACGTGACAAGTGGTGCATGCACAATTGCCGCCGCAATTATGTTCCAGGGGGATATCATGCCTCAGGGCGATCTCAAGGACAGACTCTCCCTTCTCACCTTCAACGGTCACATCCAGCGGCTGAAAGGTGACCTTTACCTTTTTTTCCGTTGCCGTTTCAGCCCCACGATAATCGCTTAACTTCGTTTCCATGTCTCATGCCTTGCCAGGGATGCAGGGACGCAGGCTAAAGCCTGCGGCTACATCAAGTAGTGAAAGACGACCCGCAGCCGCAGCTTCCCTTGGCCAGAGGATTGATGAACTTAAAGCCTCCGCCTGTGAGACCGCTGGTGTAATCGATCGTCGTACCGGAGAGATACAAGGCGCTCTTCACATCGATGATCACCTTGATCCCATCCGTCTCATAGGTCTGGTCATCAGATTTGACCTCATTGTCAAAATTCATGGTGTAGGTGAATCCGGCACAACCTCCGCCTGTGACGCCGATCCGGAGCCCGGCCCCCTCGATCTTGTTATCAGCCATAATCCGCTTGACAGCTTTTACAGCCTCTTCAGTCAACGTGACCGGATGGCTTATGGTAGTGGTGGTCGTTTCCATATTTTCCCCTCCTTTAGTTGACGCAGCAGATGGACCTTTTTCAGCGTCAACTCATTATTTGTCTCCGTTATGACTTCTCTTATAATCATCAATGGCGGCCTTGATCGCATCTTCAGCCAGCACCGAGCAGTGGATCTTGACAGGCGGCAGGTGCAGGGTTTCCACGATCTCTGTATTCTTGATCGTCATGGCCTCATCCAAGGTCTTCCCCTTAACCCACTCGGTCGCCAAGCTGGAGCTTGCTATGGCACTGCCGCAGCCGAAGGTCTTGAACTTTGCATCGACGATGACCCCGTTATCGATCTTTAACTGAAGCTTCATCACATCCCCGCACTCCGGGGCCCCGACAATGCCTGTACCGACATCCTTCGCCTCTTTTTCAAAACTCCCAACATTTCTGGGATTATTGTAGTGGTCTACGACGTCATCGCTGTACTTCATTTCAAAACACCTCCTTTTAGCAGGCTGTTGAAAAAGTCCAACACTGTCACCCTGAACGAAGTGAAGGGTCTGACAACTCACAGTTTCAGATTCTTCACTTCGCTCAGAATGACAATCTTAGGCAGTGCTGGACTTTTTCAACAGCCTATTAGTGCTTTCCCCACTTCACGTCTTTCAGGTTGACCCCCTCCTTGGCCATCTCATAGAGGGGAGACATCTCCCTCAGCCGGTTGACGGTCTCTATAACCCTCCCGGTCACATAGTCTACCTCTTCCTCTGTATTAAACCTTCCAAGCCCGAATCGAATCGAAGAGTGCGCAAGTTCTATGCCGATCCCAAGGGCCTGTAATACATACGAGGGTTCCAGCGTCGCTGAGGTGCAAGCAGAGCCAGAAGAGAGCGCTGCTTCCCTGAGCCCCATCAGCATGGATTCTCCTTCCACATAGGCAAAGCTGAGGTTCAGGTTGCCCGGCATCCTCTTCACCGGATGCCCGTTAAGATAGACATCCTCCAATGCCCCCACGAGCCCGCTGCGCAGCCTTTCCCTGGAGCCGGGCGGCCTCTTCGTCCATCACCTCCATGGCAATCTCACAGGCCTTTCCAAATCCGACGATACCCGGAACATTGAGCGTCCCTGAACGCATCCCGCGCTCATGTCCTCCGCCATCCATCATCGGGGCAAGCCTGACACGTGGATTCTTCCTCCTCACATAGAGTGCGCCTATCCCTTTTGGACCGTACAGTTTATGCGCCGTAAAGGATAATAAATCTATACCCATCTCCTGGACATCAACTCTCACCTTTCCAACACCCTGTGTGGCATCACAATGGAAGAGTATCCCCCTCTCTTTGGCAATCTTTCCTATCTCCTCAACAGGCTGTATGACCCCTATCTCATTATTGACCAGCATGATGGAGATCAGGATCGTCCTGTCCGTAATCGCCTTCCTGACCTCCTCAGGGTCAACGAGACCCTCCCGGTCCACAGGGAGATAAGTCACCCTGATCCCTGACTTCTCAAGCCGTTTCGCCGTATCCAGCACAGAGCGGTGTTCTGTCGCCTGGGTGATGATGTGATCCCCCTTTTCTGCATACATCTCCGCCACCCCTTTAAGGGCGAGGTTATTGGACTCTGTAGCCCCGCTTGTGAAAATGATCTCCCTGGGGTCCGCATGGATAATCCTCGCAAGCCTCTCCCGCCCGGCCTCTACCGCCTTGTCAGCATCCCACCCGAAGCTGTGGTTGCGGCTCGCCGCATTTCCAAAGTGGACGGTAAAATAGGGGAGTATCTCTTCCACCACCCTCGGGTCAACCCTGGTTGTGGAATGATTGTCCATGTAAATAGGCAGATTCATCATTTCCTCCTTTTGTCCTCACACAGGTCTTGGTTCAAAAGATTCTGTCAACTCCGCAAGGGTGGTCTTGTTTAACAGCTCTAAAATCCTGTACTCTAACTTCTGCATCGGTGTCCTGATATTGCACTTCTCAAATTGGCAACACTTGACACGGGCGTCCTCGGAACAATCAAGGATGTTCAGATCCCCATTCAGTGTCTCTATTATCTTGGCTACCGTAATCGCAGAGGGGTTCAGGCTGAGAGAATACCCCCCCTTGGGACCACTCACACTGGTAATAATCCCCCCCTTGACCATCCGCTGGAGTATCTTGGCCAGGAGTTCTAAAGGGATATCGTAGGCCTCGGCGATCTCCTTGGTATGGACAACCTTTTCGTTGTAATTCGAGGCGATATAGGCTATGGCCATCAATCCGTAATCAA